>CAYSMQ010000034.1:0-19198 GCA_964432035.1 uncultured Ardenticatenaceae bacterium | reverse complement strand
GCGGACAACGTCTATTATGACGCCGACGAAGACTATATGTGGCTGGGCACAGCGGAGATTGCACTAACAAATATCCACCGCGACGAAATCCTTGATGAGGAGCAATTGCCCATCAAGTACGTCGCTTATACGCCCTGCTTTCGCCGAGAGAAGATGAGCGCGGGACGTGACGTGCGCGGCATCAAACGCGGGCACCAATTCGATAAGGTGGAGATGTACCGCTTTACGAAACCTGAGGATAGCTACGATGCGCTCGAGGAGATGGTGCAAGAAGCAATCGCCATCGCCGATGCGTTGGAGTTGCCTTACCGTCTGGTAGAAATGGTAACTGGTGATCTGGGGTTTGCCGCGGCAAAGAAGTACGATTTGGAAGTGTGGGCGGCGGGCTCGCAGGAGTGGCTAGAAGTTAGCTCCATCAGCAACGACGAGACGTTTCAATCACGCCGGGCTAATGTGCGCTATCGTCCGCAAGAGGGCGGCAAGCCGCGCTTCGTTCATACCCTGAATGGCAGCGGGTTGGCGCTCCCGCGCATCATGATTGCCCTGATGGAAAACAATCAGCGCGCCGATGGAAGCATCTGCCTGCCGGCGGCGCTACACAAATATACAGGCGTTGAAGTCATTGAGAGTGCGCGAGTCGCCCACTAACATCTTTGAGGTGATACTCGTGGCTCTGGCGTAGGGGCCTGTACTGCCAGCCACGCGTTTTCGTATAGGTGTAACATGCGATCGGCAATAATAGGCCAGGCAAACTGCTGCGCGTAGGCGCGCGCATTCTGACCAAGCGCACTGCGACAGTTATGGTCCACGAGCAGCCGGTAGATACGTTCGGCAAGCGCCTCAGGGTCGCGGCTTGGCACGTGGAAGCCGGTTTCGCCATCACGCACGAGGAAGGCAAGACCACCAACTTCTGAGGCGATGACAGGCGTGCCCATTGCCATAGCCTCCAGAGCTACCAGGCCAAAGCTCTCGTAGTGTGAGGGCATCACGACCATTTCGGCGGCAGCGTAGTAGAAGGGGAGAACGTCCTGATCCTTGGAACCAAGAAAGGTAACCAGATCATGAATGCCAAGTTCTTGGCGCAGATCCTGAAGCCGCGCCATTTCATTGTCCGCATCGTCGGTCCAGGGATCGCCGCCAATAATGGCGACACAGACGTTTTCGACTGCTGCCGGGCGTCGCTCCTGAATGAGCGCCATTGCCCTGAGAAGGGTGTCGATCCCTTTCAAGGGCTCGATGCGTCCGGCAAAAATAATATTGCGATTCCTTTGCGGGATTCCCAACTGCTCCTTCGCCAACTCTTTGGGTAATGGACGAAAACGCTCCAGGCACACGCCGGGCGGCAGGGTTGTGACTTTCGACGTGTCGGCGCCGTAAAGCCACTTCAGTTGAGCTTCTTCAGCGGGGGTGGAGATGATGATGCGATCGGCAAATTCAAGGATGCGTGATTCGGCGTCGATACGCTGCGGCGAGGCACGCTCAGCATCATCCATGGCAATGCGATTCTTCATATGTCCCAGCGTATGAAACATCTGCACGATGGGGATAGAGTCGCCCCACACAGCACGCAACTGTTTCGCGACGAGACCCGATAGCCAGTAGTGACTGTGTATGAGATCATAGCTCAGCCCCTGCTCCGTTGCGAAGTCCAGGACGCCGCTCACGAATTCGTCCAGATAGTTACCAACCTCAACGAGCGGAATCGGGAGCTCGGGACCTGCCCGTACGTGAATAACACGAGCATTGTCACCCAGATCGTGCTTGATGCGCGGCTGGCAGTCGTCTTGCGACCGCGTAAACACGTCAACGTGAATGTCACGCCGGCCCAATTCGCGGCTCAGATCGCGCACGTAGACGTTCATGCCGCCAGTCTTCTTGCCGCCCAAGAGGGCCAGAGGACACGTATGAACGCTGAGCATTGCCACCCGCCGGATGGGATACGGCTCTCGTATATTCATTGCTCTATTGACCATTATCTAAACTCACGAGCGGGTGATTTCCAACCGGTGGATCGTCGTGTCGCGCGCGCCAAAGCGATATTTGTACGCTTCGTCGCCGCGCAAGAAATCGAACGAATTCCTTTCGGCCTCGATTGCTAATTTGATGGACGCGGCGGTTAATACCACGCCAGGACTCAGGTGTCCAAATTCTACGATATCGAATCCCGAGTTGTAAACCCAGATGCGGCCCTTATAATCGAAATTATACAATCCGGCAGCGTTATCTGAGTCTCTGCGCAGAAACAGCAGTTGTAAATAGCCGCCTTTCTTTGCTGCGTGCGCCACATCATGGAATACGGCGCGGCGCCCGTCGTTTAACCAGTCGTCCTTCTCTACGGTGCTCAGCTGTAAGAGCCGCAAAAAATCGTCTACCGCCTCGTCAAGGTTTTCGTCTTCGCCCACCACATGAGCGTGAGCCGAGGCCGCCTTTGCGCGCCGCAGTTTGCGACGGATCTCATGCCGCTGCTTCTTGTCCAGGTCCATCAGATAATCGTCAAAGCTACCCGGCAAGTCGATGACCGGACACACTTCCTGTACTTCAGACTGAAACTGATAGCCACGCCTTTCCGCTAGCGCCTCGAGCAGGTCTCGCGAGGGAGACGCCTCTGGCACGTTACAAAGGTTCAGCGCCTGCCATCGCGGGAAATCGGGAGCTTCGAGCTCGTCAAATACACATTCCCAGGCAGACGGCGCGGTTTCCGCAGAGGATATCAGGTCCAGGTAGTCCGTCTCCTCCACACACCCGTTAAAGTAGAGCGTTCCATCCAGCAAATAAAAGCAGGCGATTGCCGAAAGGTCATCATTGTCTCCACGCACGGCAATCGTGTGCAAATCGCCCGGGCCCAGGTGAGTCCACCACGCTTTTTGGTAGGCTAGCAGTTGGAAGGGCGTGGCGGTCATGGAACGATCGACGAGCGCGTCCCACTCCGCTGCAAGCGTTTCGAACACTTCGCTCCCGTGAATTATTTCTGTGTACATGGCATTGTTGGCCTCTTAATCTCTTCGTTCATAGACGTGTTGGCGCACGCGCGCGGCGATGGCCTGCGGATCGGTCTGTTGCCGGGCTTCTCCCGTTTCTATGGCGGTACGAGCCACAGCTTCGGCAACGGCCGGTGCAACCGTGAAATCGGTGCCCTTGGGGATAATCCAGTCAGGTCGCAGCTCGGCGTCGTCAACGAGACCGGCAATTGCTCTGGCAGCCGCGATTTTCATTTCGTCGGTGATATCGCGAACACGCGTGTCTAAAGCGCCCCGGAAGATGCCGGGAAAGGCCAACGAATTGTTCACCTGATTGGGCAGGTCGCTGCGGCCCGTGGCCACGATGGCTGCGCCGGCCTTACGCGCCACGTCGGGCATTATTTCCGGCACAGGATTGGCCAGCGCGAAAATGATCGGATCCTTGGCCATCGCCTTAACCATGTCGGGCTTTAAAACGTCGGGCGCTGATAAACCGATAAACACATCTCGCCCGGCAACGGCATCGGCAATGTCGCCCTTGAGCCGCTCCGGATTAGTGGCTTCGGCCATTTCTTCCTTAATCCAATTCATACCCTCTTTGCGCCCTTTGTAGATGATGCCCCGCGTGTCGAGCATGACCACGTCTTCGATGCCCATCGACATTAGGAGCTTCGTGACGGCCACGCCAGACGCGCCAGTGCCGTTGACTGCCAGCGACAGGTCGCCGATCTTTTTGCCTGTAAGGCGGCAGGCGTTCAGAATCCCTGCCAGTACGATGACCGCCGTCCCGTGCTGGTCGTCGTGGAATATGGGAATATTCGTCTCTTCGCGTAGGACGCGCTCGATGTAAAAGCAGCGTGGGGCGCTGATGTCTTCGAGGTTCACTCCGCCGAACGTGGGCTCCAGGCGCTTGACGAAGGCAATGATCTCGTCGGCTTCCTGTGTCGCCAGGCACAGCGGGAAGGCTTCGACGCCGGCGAACGTATGGAACAAGATGGCCTTGCCTTCCATGACCGGCAATGCCGCGCGTCCGCCGATGTTGCCCAAACCCAGCACGGCGCTGCCATCACTGACAACGGCCACAAGATTACCGCGGGCAGTGAGTTCAAAGGACTGCTCCGGATCATCCTTGATAATCCGTGATGCTTCCATGGCCCCAGGAACCAGGTAAAATTGTTCCAGGACGAAGCGATCTTTTACCGGAATATTGCTGCTTATTTCCAGAAGGCCCTGATAGCGCTCGTGTAACTCTAGCGACTCTTGGGCCAGATCCAGATCGCGACCGCTTGGTGCGGGCGTGGGCAGGCGACCCTCGTAGACGTAAGCGCGCGTGCGACGCGCCACCTCGTCCGTATCCGGGTTTTCGCGCTTGGCCAGTCCCGCTTCAACCGTGGCTTTAGCCACGGCGGCGCCGACGACCGGCGCGACACGGTAGTCGATGATGCGCGGATAAATATAGTCTGGGTGTAATTCGCTTTCCGAAACGAAGCTGGCAATTGCCTCGCTCGCCGCCAATTGCGCCTCCAGACAGAACGCTTCTGCGCGTACGTCGAGGAGCCCGCGGAAGACGCCGGGCACGACTGCCGCAATATCCATCTGGTTGGGATAGGTGGAATGGGCCGTCGCCACCACAGCGGCGCCCGCCGAGCGCGCGTCCTGGGGCAGAATTTCGATAGGCGATCCAAATGTGAAGAGGATGGGATCACGCGCCATGTGGCCGATGTCCTCTGCGGACAGTTCAGTGCCACCGGCAAAGCCAATAAAGGCGTCGGCGCCGCGAAGAACTTCGTGTAAGGCGCCGGTTTCATAGTCGGGATTGCTATACTTAGCTATTTCCCACTTAGCCCAATTCATGCGCACCGGGCGATACTTGTGTAGGGCCCCGTGCCGGTCACAGACAATGATCTGCCCCGCGCCATAGTGATGTAACAACCGCGCAGTGCCCAGCCCGGCGGCCCCGGCGCCATTGATAATAATGCGCATGTTGGCTATCTGCTTGCCCACCAGGCGCGCGGCGTTCATGAGTCCCGCCAGGACGCCAATGGCCACGCCTTCGCGATGGTTGTTGACAACCGGAATATAAAGGGAACGAACCAGACGGTTGGTGATGGCAATGCCGTCGGGTGACGCCACGTCTTCTATACTTATACCGCCAAACGTGGGGCTGGCATTGAGCACGAAGTCGACAAAAGCATCGACGCTATCCGCGGATATTGCCAGGGGTAGGGCGTCCACGCCGGCGAACGTCTTCATGATGACAGCTTTGCTTTCCAGAACAGGCAAGATAGCCTCCGGGCCGATATTGCCCAGGCCGAAAGCAGACGAGCCGTTGGAGACGATGGCAACTGTATTGCCCCGGCAGGTAACGTCGAACGACCGTTTCGGGTCGCGCTCAATTTCCAGACAAGGCTCGGCGACGCCCGGCGTGTAAACGAGACTAAGTGCGCGGCTATCGCGTACGTGCACCTTGCTACGCACGCTGACCAGGCCATTGTAGCGCCGGCGATAAGCCATTGCGTCGGATTCTGCGGTTAATGGTAGATCTGCTGACATTTCTTGTGGCCTCAAGTTCCGTGGTCAAATCCTTCGATTGCTCTTCCTACCAGTACGCGTCGATCGCCAACCCGGCGTGTAATGCGACGCCGATCCAGATCCTCAAGTAGCGCAATAGCATACTTGCGGCTTGTTCCCAGCAAATCACGAATTTCGGCGGCGCTCGCCGACTCATGTTCTTCAATGAATGAAACGATTTGCTCTGTAAGCCGTTCGAGGTCTGCGCTGCGATACACAACATCTTCGTTGAGCTGGCTGAGTTTGCCCAGCTCTAAGAGCGCCTGATAAACATCTTCGCCGACCTGCGATTTGCATTCTTTCACCGAAGGGGAGTCGACACCTGCGCGTTTAAAAGTATTCAAAAGCGTTTCAATCTCTTTTTCCTGAGCGTCGCTAAACTCAATCTCATGGTCACGATGATGCACGGTCGATCCGCTATCAACCAGCCCATTATTCTGTGCCATTCGTTGGACAAGGGCGTTGAAGACAGGAGCACTCAGATTTAAGCGGCTGCGAAGTTCCTCACGCGGGATGCCGCTGCGCAGCGGGTACTGTCTATGGTATGCAGTGACGTGCTTCTCCGTCTGCTCTCTCAGTCTCGACCAGTGCGACGCGGTCACCGCGTTTTGGCCAAGCAGCACAACCTCATTCTCGGTGCAAAGCGCTTCCCAGGCCTCCTGCACAACGTTGTCGGCCAGACCTGCTTTCTGGAAAAGCGCCGCCGGCTGAATTGGTTGCAGGCGCTCTAGTTTCTGTAAGAGCACATCCTGCGGCGTGCCGTCCGCAAGGGTCTGCAGACGTTCGATGACGCGTTCCTGAAAACGACGATGACGCCTTCCAGGATGCGGGTCCAGCACCAGCCCACCGCCCAGCGTGGCGCCCGGAGAGGGCCGGCGCAGGATGTAGTGATCTCCGCGCTGGGCCACCACGGGTTCTTGCAGCGCCAACTGCAGCCAGCCTGTCTGGCCCGGCTCGATGGCGCGCGCGCCGAGAAGGCGTGTGCGCGCCATGACTTCCGCGGCCCCGACGAACAGTTTCACCTCTACGTTATGCTTCAAGGGTTTTTGCGCAGTCGCCAGATGACGATAAGAAACGTCCAGGAGCACAGTCGGTCTCGCCTGACCAGAGTGGGCCAATACTTGGCCACGCCTGACCTCGTCGGCGTCGATGCCGGAAACATTAACGGCGACGCGACTTCCGGGCATGGCCTCTTCGCGTGCGGTCTTGTGCGTCTGCAGCCCGCGCACGCGGCCCTGCATGCCGCCCGGCTGAATCTCGACTTCGTCGCCGATCTTCAGGCGTCCGCCGGTGAGCGTGCCGGTGACGATTGTGCCGAAGCCCGGAAGGGTAAAGACGCGGTCGATGGCCAGCCGCGGCCGTCCAAGGTCGGGTCGCACTTCAGTTGCCGCCAGACGCACGCCCAATTCCGCTTTTAGCTGCGCCAGTCCTTTTCCGGTCGGCGCAGAAACAGGAATAATCGGGGCATCTTCCAGGACGGTCCCTGCCAAATTTTCGTGTAGATCAAGGGTAACAAGCTCCAGCCAGTCTGGGTCGTCGATCAAATCTACTTTCGTGAGAGCAACGACGCCGCCGGAAACCTCCAGCAGATCAATGATCGCCAAGTGTTCGGTTGTCTGCGGCATGACGCCTTCGTCGGCGGCAACGACGAACAGCGCCAGATCGATTCCCCCGATCCCCGCCAGCATGTTCTCGATGAAATCACGGTGGCCGGGCACATCGACGATGCCAACTTCTTCTAGCTCGCCGGCGACTTCTAGCTGGATCCAGGCAAAGCCAAGATCAATCGTTAGCGCTCGTTCTTTTTCTTCTGCTAATCTATCTGGATCGATGCCGGTAAGGGCCTCGATAAGCGTCGACTTACCATGGTCGACGTGTCCAGCCGTGCCGATGACGTACAACGAATTCCTCCGATTCCCGCCGGAGCCCCGAGGGTAATCCCCGGGCTACTTTCTGGTTAAATGTCTTCCTCTTGCACGGGGACGAGCGCCGGTTGTCTCCTGCGGTCGGGGTCATTGGCCAACGTCTTTTCGATTTCCTCCTGCCAGATGCGCGGGATTTGCTTGATGGCATCGGCCTGCGCGCTTTGAACCCGCCACACTTTGTCTTGTTCTTTCTGGAGGTCATCCAGGCGTTCTTCGACGGCAGCCATTTGCTCGCGCAGCTGGCGCTCATGCCGGTTAGAACTGGTCAGGCGCTGGTCAATGTCTACCTCGAACGTCTTCCAGCGTTTATTGTGATCGACGACGAAATTGTCCCATCGCGTTTGCATACGGTTAACTTCGACGCGGGTCAGCTCCGACGTTTCGCGCTGCTGTTGCTCAATCTGGTGTTGCCATTCGGCAATCGTCTGCACGGCCATCTTCGCCTCTTTATATTGGTCGGCAAAATTGATCCATTGCTGACGGTAATCGTCCATCGTTTCCTTATGCTGCTCAAGCGTCCGCTCCCAATTGTTGAGCCGCTGGTTACGCTCGTACTCACCCAGCTGTATCTGTTCGGACCAACTCTTAATCGTCTGCTTCAATTCATTCTGGGCCTCGACCAGCCCATCGACGTTGTTTTCTAACTTGTTTATTTTGTCGCCCAGGATATCCAGCCGGTTGTAGATAGGCTCCCAACGCTTGCTAATTTCAACTAGCGACGTCTGAATATCGTCGATATTACGACTGTTCTTGTTCTCAGCTTCCTCAAGATAGCCCAGATCGCTCGACCAATTTTCGATGCGGTTCTCAATGGGGGGGAGGCGGTTTTGCACCACCCCGATCAAATTGGCCAGACGCGCTTCCTCGGCCTGGCGCAGTTCCATTTCGCCTTGCAGCCGGCTGATCGCCGGTAATTCTTTGCGGATCTCGGCGATTTCTCGCGCGTTGGCTTCTTGCTCAACACGCCGCAGACGTTCCATTTCCTCTTCAGAGCGCACGCGCCGCTCATCGTATTGTTCGATGAGCTCCACCATTTCGTCTTTGAACTGCGTCAACTGCACGTCGACCTGGGGCAGGCGCGATACTTGCGAGGAAAGGTTGGCGAGTCGTTCCTCAAGCTCCTTAATGCGTCGATTTCTATTATCCAGTTCGTCCTTCTGGAGTTTGGCCTTCTTTTCGAGATCGTTTATACGCCGGTTGTTCTTGCGGCGCTCTTCGTCCAACCACTCCAGACGAGTGCGGATTTCATCCAGACCGTCAATCTGTCCATTATTCTGTGCCATATGTCACGTTCTCCTGTACTCAGTGTGAACTGTTCGGCATTATAGACCGCCACAACTTTTTCGTAAAACCCGAAGACGGTTTCACAGGGTTATTAGCGGCAAAGTTTACGCCTTGCTCAAGAAATACTACAATCGGCGCAATGCATATTGGAATCGATGCGCGACTGCCATATTATCGAATGGGCGGTATTAGCCGCTACGTGATCCAGCTGGTTGAAGCGCTGGCGGCGCTTGACGATGATACCCAGTATACCGTCTTTCACAGTCGAAAGGACAGGCGTAATTACACGCCGGCGCGCGCCAACTTCGCACGACAGGGTTTATGGACCCCGTGCCACCATCGCTTCGAGCGCTGGCTTCTCAGTCTAGAGCTACTCGGGCAGGATCTGGACGTGCTACATAGTCCAGACTTCATTCCTCCCCGGCGCGGTGGACGAAGCCATGTGATCACGGTACACGATCTCAACTTCCTTTATTATCCCCAGTTCTTGACAAAGGAAAGTAAGCGATACTACGCGGAGCAGATACGCTGGGCCGTCGATCACGCCGACGGGGTCATTGCCGATAGCAACCACACGCGCGACGACATTATCCGGGAGCTAAGCGTCGAGCAACAACGCGTACACGCAGTACATCTGGCGGCCGATCCGCTGTTTTCGCGCGTAGCAAATGACGAGAGTGACGGTGCGGTGAGAGAAACAGTAGATCGGTATGGCCTCGAGCCCGGCTTCATCTTGTTTGTAGGCACTATAGAACCGCGCAAGAATCTGGCTCTTCTATTAGAATCCTACGCCATGTTGCGGCGCCAGACGGCGTCGGCGCCACGCCTGGTCCTTGTCGGCAGCAAAGGATGGCTATTTGACGAGATATTCGCCGCCATCGAGACCTACGGCCTTGAGGACCACGTTCTCCATTTACAGCAGGTCGACGACCGGCAACTGGCCCACCTCTATCTCTCCGCGGGTCTCCTGGCGCTTCCTTCATTTTATGAGGGGTTTGGCCTGCCGGTCCTGGAAGCTATGCATTGCCGTTGCCCCGTCATCGCCAGCAATCGCGCTTCCTTACCCGAGGTTGTGGGCGAGGCCGGTATTTTGCTTAGTCCCGAGGATCCTGAGAGCTGGGCCGCCAGCATGCAGACCGTTCTGAACAACGCGGATTTGCGCGAAGAGATGGTCAGGGCCGGCCTGAAACAGGCGCAAAACTTTTCGTGGGAGCGAACGGCAAGGGCCACACGGAGCATCTATGAGCAAGTTGACTGACCTGCGCATCCTTCTGCTGACGCCTCAGCTTCCCTATCCACCGCAACAGGGCACAAGTCTACGCAACTTCCACATTCTTCGCGGGCTGGCGCAGCAACATGAAGTGCACCTGCTCAGCTTCAGAGAGGAATCACATAAGCGCAAGGCGCCGGCTAACGGCGACGATCCCGCCTCGGTCCTTGGCCAGCTGTGCGCGTCGCTGACCACGATTCCTGCGCCGCAGCGCACGCGTGGGCAACGACTCTGGCGCTTGCTGACCAATTCGGATCCTGACATGGCGCACCGCTTGGCAAGCGAGGATTTCGCCAATGCGCTTCACGACATTCTAAGTCGCACAGCTTTTGACGTGGTGCAGATTGAAGGAATCGAGCTGGCAGCCGTCGTGCCTCAGATCCGGCGCGCGCAGCCCGGCGCCGTCATCGTGTTCGACGATCACAACGCCGAAGCCGAACTTCAGCGTCGCACGTTTGCCACCGACGCGCGCGCGCCATCCCGATGGATTGGCGCCACGTACTCCTTTATCCAATGGCGCCGCCTGCGCCGTTACGAGCGCTGGGTCATCACGACTTGCGATGGCGTCAGCGTCGTCAGCGAAGCAGACCGTCGCCACCTACAGGCATTAGACCCGAGCGTGGAGCCGGTCGTGATTCCAAACTGTATTGACGTGGCGTCTTACGCTAACCTTCGCAGCAATAACGAGGCAGCGTTCCGGCATGACATTCTATTTGTGGGCAAGATGGACTACCGGCCCAACGTAGACGCCGTGCTGTGGTTCGGCAAGGAGATCTGGCCCTTGCTGCGGCAAGAGCGACCGGACGTGACCTGGGCCGTGGTGGGCAAGCAACCTCATCGTCGCCTGCATTCGTTGAAAGAATCAGCCGGCGTCACGGTAACAGGAGAAGTGCCCGATGTGAAACCCTATCTGGCGCACGCCCAGGTCTACGTGATGCCCTTTCGCATCGGGAGTGGTACGCGTCTCAAGCTGATTGAGGCCCTGGCGTCCGGCGTTGCGACGGTCAGCACACGCGTCGGCGCAGAAGGGTACCCACTTGAACACGGCAAACAGATCCTGTTGCGGGACGAACCTGGGCCGTTTGCTGAAGCCGTTCTTTGCTTGCTACGGGATAGGGAGAAGCGCCAACGCTTGCAGGAAGCCGGACGCCAATTCGCCAAAGCATATGATTGGCGTCGCGTCGTGCCCCGCTTCAATAATCTTTATGCCCGTCTGTTATCGTCTTGACGCCTCTTCCGACGCTCGTATCTCCAGCGCATCGGCGATCGCTTGCACATCTTTGCTCAATGCACTGCGCTCAGGATAGTCGGGCACGATCTGCAAATCACCTCGTAAATTCTCTAGCTCATCATCATGCTTGGTCATCTGCCCGAAGTAATCGGCGGCAGTCTCTTCGTCACCCGCTCGCCGGTGGCATTCTCCAAGGTAATATTTGGCCAGCAGTTCTAGCTGGGGGTTATCTATCCCAAGGCGCAGGGCCAATTCGAGACGTGGAATGGCCTCGTCGCAGTCACCACTGCGGAATGCCGCGGCAGCCGCATGGTATTGGTTAATTCCGGCGTTTCCGCCAACGTCGATAGCTTCTAAAAATGACGTCCGCGCCCGATCATAGTGGCCCTGTGCAAACTGAACCTGACCGAGGACAACATGCGCCGCAGCTTCATCCGGTTTGAGCTCTACGGCGTGGCGAGCACTATCTTCGGCATCTCCAAGTTGGGCGCTATTGAAGGAGATAAGCGCCTGGAGGTAGTGAGATTCCCACCTATCGGGACGCGCAGCAATCGACTTCTTCGTAAGCGCCATTGCTTCCTCCAGATTCCCCTTTTGATATTGGCGCGCGGCGCGATGCAAGTGGGGCGGTAATAGCAGGAAGCGAAACCCCTCCATCAACACGTAGCCGGCGACAAAGGCAATTGCCGTGTAAATCAGTTCCTGGGTGACCAGAAAGGCGATGAGCGCTGCCATCAAGGGCACCAAAAATAACAGGTTCCAGCGTCTATCCATGGATCACTTCCAAAATCTGCGGGTCACGTGCATCGGGTAATCAGTCAAGGGCTAACAAAGGTTCAATGGGACAGTGACTCAGACGCTCAGCGCCCGCGTCGGTCACTAAGATCAGGTCTTCAATGCGGATGCCACCCCAGCCGGGCAAGTAGACGCCGGGCTCAATGGTCGCCACCATGCCCGCTGCCAGCTCTGTGTCGGACCTCGTCGTCCCCAGCCGTGGCCCTTCGTGGCCTTCAAGGCCCAGGCCATGGCCTAGTCCATGGCCGAATTTATCACCAACCCCTGCCGCATCCAGCAAATCGCGCGCTACGGCGTCGATGTCGCGTCCGGTTGCGCCGGGACAGACCGCCGCGATGGCGGCATCGTGCGCCTTCAGAACGAGGCTAAAGCGTTCCTCATACGTAGGATTACTGCTTTGGCCCACGAGAAATGTGCGTGTCAGGTCGCTGCCATAACCTTCGACAGACGCGCCCATATCGACGAGTAAGATGTCGCCCGCTTCGATACGCCGGTCTGCGGGTGAATAATGCGGTAGCGCGGCGTTGGGACCTGAGGCAACGATGACGGGGAAGGTCAACCCTGTTGCCCCTTCCTCGCGCATAAATTTTTCAAGCTCCCAGGCAAGCGCCCGCTCGCTCATCCCGATTCTGGCCAGATTCTTGACTTGCTGCATTGCCGCGTCGGTAATCGCTGCCGCCCGCCGAATCTTGTCTAGCTCAGAAGCATCCTTTACCAGGCGCAACTCCTCCACTAATCCGTCGCCGGCGATCCATTCGATACCTTCCACCTCTTGCATCTTCTCGTACTCTGACACCGGCACATGTTGAGGCTCAAAGGCCACGCGCTGGACCTGCGCTGCACGCACCATATCGTGATGCGTGTTTTCCTTGTTCACCTTGAATAATTCGAAACATGGTGCCTGCTCAACTGCCTGCTCCCAGTAGCGAAAGTCGGTGCCTAACAGGGCCCGATTCGCCGTGATCATCAACCAGCCGGCAGATCCCTGAAAGCCACTCAACCAACGGCGGTTATAGGGACTGCCAACAAGGAAGCCCTCTGCGTCATTAGCTGCCATCTTTTGGCGCACCTTCTCCAGACGTTGCCCAAGTATTGTCGATTCCATGCGTGTTCCTTCTGCAAAATAGGTGATGCCTTTCGCATTAGTGGCAGCAGTCCACCACCGGCTGCTCCCACAAGGCGTTGATTATAACCACTTTGCATGAGGCTGCACCCGCTGCAACGCTTATTCGGCTTGGTTTGGTTAAACATAGGTTCTACCTGTAGTCTATATACAAATTTCCTAGGCACAGAATACCGGTGTTCACCCTATACTTAGGTAGAGAAGAACTGAAACACAGAGAGTGAAATGGACGCCTTGGCGACAGTCGTCATCTTCTTGTCTTATCTGGCGGCATTCTTGGCCACACGACTGGCGCTGGCAGCATGGCAGCAACAGTCATCGGGCAATCACTGGCTACCCTGGTCGCGTCCCTTCGCCGTCATGCTCATGGCGCTTGCCCAGTGGTCGCTCGCTCTGGCGCTCGAACTAAGTGCACCGGCAACAGAGTCGGCCATCGCCTGGCGCACGCTGCAGATGGTCGGCGCGTCTATCATGCCTGTGGCCTGGCTCCTTTTTGCGTCCGGCTATAACAAACAGGAGCATCTGGTTTCGACAAACACCTGGCGTCTCCTCTATGTATTCTCTTTCGTTACCATTGCTCTGGCGTTAAGTAATTCGCGTCATGGGTTGTTGTGGCAATCCTGGCCGGAGTTGGAACCGGGCGTCATAGGCATCGTAGGGGCATTGCCGGGACTCTGGAGTTTCCTACAGGTCTTATACTCTTGCCTGTTGCTGGTAGCCGGCGTGGCCCTCTTCGCACGCGCGACATGGCAAGCATGGCGCGCGCAGCAACCCCACCTGCTTTTCGTCATCGCCGGAGCCACTCTTCCTATTACCGGCTACGTGTTGCAGGTCCTTGGCTACGATTTCGCGGGACGCGTGTCACTTCTCCCATTCTTTCTTTTTGGTGGCGTGGGCTCGCTGGCATGGACAGTCTCCCGGCAGCAATTGCTAGATCTGGTCCCCATCGCCCGCGAAACGGTACTCGCGAATATGCCAGATGGCGTGCTGGTGATGAACAGCCAAGATCGGCTGGTAGAGATAAATCCGGCTGGAGAGCGCCTTCTCGGCGTCAAGGCAGAGGAGGTCCACGGGCACAGGCTGGTAGAGTTGAAGCCAGAGTGGCGTGACATCTGGTATGAGGGCGTTATCAAGGGTGATTGGCAGACAGAGACAGTGGCGCAGGTGAATGGTGAACGCCGCTACTACGACATACGCATCTCGCCACTTTACACGCGAGGTGAATATCTGACAGGCCGCCTGCTAATCCTGCGGGACATCACGGCGTACAAACAAACTGAATACGAGCTAAGCGCGCGCCAGCAGTTGTTCGAAAATCTCGTCGCGGTTGCCCGGGCTACGGCGGAAGGGACAAGCCTGCAAGCAACGCTACAAAACTCCCTTGACGTGACCACACGCCTTACTGGCGCTGAGTTTGCCAGCCTGTTTCTGCTGGATAGCAGTGGCCGCGTCACACATAGCATTCTTGCCCGCGGCGAGACGGCGGCGCGTTCGCAACGCGAGATAGTCGGCGCCGTGATGGACAAGGGCGTCGCCGGTTGGGTTGTCAGGCACCGAAAGCCGGCACTGATTTCAGACACGCGTGATGACGAGCGCTGGGTTAACTTTGACGACCAGCCCTATACTGCGCGGTCTGTCCTCGTTGTGCCAATCACGAGTGGCGAGGGGGTGCCCGGCGTATTGACGCTTCAGCATTCTGCGCCCGGCTTCTTCGACGATGAGGACGAAGCACTCTTACGCGCGGCGTCGGATCAGATGGCGCTGGCGTTACAAAAAGCGCAACTATATGAAGAACAGATCTGGTTGGCCGAAAGGCAGCAAACGCTCTATGAAGCGCTTAAGACAGTCGGCCGGCACCTGGAACCTGGCACAGTGACCCAATCGGCCACGGAGGCGATAACGCGCCTTACGGGCTGGTCTGCGGCGGCAATACTGACGCCAGACAGTCAAAGCCGGTTGTTCACCTTGACGGCAGGGAGTGGCTTGCTAACTGAGCGTGAGGGCGCCGAATACCCTGCACAACGCGGGTTGTACGGACGCGCGCACAGTAGCGGACAGACGAAGTGGCGCGTTGAACCACCCGCCGGCAACGACGGCGATGACCCTTTCTCGCGGCTTCATAGCGCCATCTTTGTGCCGCTCAATCATGCGCAGAGGCGCCTTGGCGTACTCGTGGTTGGGGTGGAGGACGCCTTTGCACTGGAACAGGAAGACGTTCAGCTCGCGGAGTCGTTTGCTGAAGCGGTAGCGCTGGCAATGGCCAACGCCGAGCTCTTTCAGGCTGTAGCGGACGAGCACAGCAAGCTGCGAGCGCTGATCGAATCCAGTCGTGACGGAATTATCCTTGTAGGCAAGAAAGGGGAGATCCTTTTCTTGAATTACACGGCGATCGAACTGCTCGGTTACATCAGGAATCACTCACTTGATAATCGCCGCCTCGATAATACCGAGCCCGAAGATTGGATGTACCGTCCCCTCCAAGAGTTGTTAGCGCCGGTGCTGGAAGAGGCCGCTGACCTCGTTCGTCCCTTGGCGGAGTTCGCCGGCGCGGGACGTCAAGGTGCGCAGGCGGGGGAGGCGGGGCCGGCAGAAGGTGACGTTGAGATTTACAACCGCTCATTGCACTGGCAAAATCTGCCCGTCCAGTCGGAGCAGGCAACGGTCGGCCGCCTGATCGTCTTACATGATGTTACCGAAGAACGGCGGCTACAACGCATGCGCGACGACCTGACGCACACAATGGTTCATGACCTACGTAATCCCCTGAACGTCATTTCCGGAGCACTGGACACGCTCGAGAGAAAGATGGCCGATCCAGCAGAAGGGGACGTCGCGCGCCTGATCGAACTGGCTCAGTACGGCACCGGCCGTATTCTGAACCTGGTAAATGGCATTTTACAAATCAGCAGGTTGGAAAGTGGAAAGATGCCACTGAACCGGCAAGCGCTTGACCTGAACGAGCTGATCAAAGATGCGCTGGAAGCGCAACGACCGCTGGCAGAGAAGAAGAACATAAACCTCGAACTCGTTAACGGCAAGGCCAACGGGTCGCTGCCGGCCGCCAATGCCGATGAAGAGCTAGTTCAGCGCATCCTCCAGAACCTTGTCAGCAACGCGATCAAGTTTACACCGCCCGAGGGCGCAGTGTCTGTAAGCGCAAAGTGCCATCCGGGCAATGACATGTTGCGCGTGGAGGTACGCGATTCAGGTCCCGGCGTGCCGTCAAGTATACAGGATCAGCTCTTTCAAAAGTTTGTAACGGGTCTACATGAGGAAAAGGGCAGCGGGTTGGGACTGGCTTTCTGCAGGATGGCCGTGGAGGCGCATGGGGGCCGCATCTGGCTGGAAAACTCACCAGGCGAGGGCGCAACGTTTGTTTTCACACTGCCTACGGCCTAAGGTCGCGTCAAGTCAATGCAGTTCTCGTGCAACATGGATCTGCCCGTCACCCTCGCGCACTTCGCCAATGACCACGGCCTGGGGAAGGCGCTCCAAGAATGCGTCGACTTTTTCTGAGGCAAGGCCGATGAGCAAGCCACCGGAGGTCTCCGGCGTCCAGAGTAAATCCTGCGTTAGTTCGTCGACGTCCTCATCGAAAGTGACGCACGGCGCGTAGTGCTCCATATTTCGCCCCATGCCGCCCGGAAAAGCGCCGGCGCGCCCATATATTTGTGCCCCCTCAAGCCATGGCACTCGAGAACTTGCAATGTGCAAGTCGACGCCGCTCTGTATGGCCATTTCCTGCGCGTGGCCCAGGAGCCCAAATCCGGTGATGTCGGTTATAGCGCCGGCTTCGAACTCTAAGGCGGCGCGCGCCGCGTCGCGGTTGAGCGCTTTCATGCTCTTGACTGCCGCCGCGACGTGTTCTGCCTCGGCGATGCCTTGTTTAAGCGCGGTTGTAATCACGCCCGTTCCCAACGGCTTCGTCAGGAGCAACGTCTCGCCGACCTTGAGCGTTCCTTTTCGCTTCACCTGGCTGGGATCTACCAGGCCCGTTACGGCAAGGCCATACTTTGGTTCCTTGTCGTCCACGCTGTGGCCCCCGACGACGATAGCGCCGGCCTCGGCGACCTTTTCGGCGCCGCCCCGTAGCACATCGCGCAAGATCTGGCGATCGAGGTTAGCGGGAAAAGCAATAAGGTTAATGGCGAAAAGCACCTCTCCGCCCATAGCATAGATGTCGGACATGGCGTTGGCGGCGGCAATGGCCCCAAAGTCGTAGGGATCGTCGACGATGGGGGGAAAGAAGTCGGTCGTGGCCACGATGGCCTGTGTATTGCTCAAGCGGTACACGGCAGCATCATCTGCCCGATCCAATCCTACCAGGAGATCGGGGTAATCCTCAGACTTATAGATTTCGCGGAGTGGCTGCAACACGTGCGCCAGGTCGGCCGGGCCGAGCTTAGATGCTCAACCGGCGCAGGATGCGAGTTCAGTTAGACGGGGTTCTCTTTCAGCCATTTCTCATACTATTAGTGTTCTCCAAGGGAGCAACACTACGTTCATCCTACGGTGAGTATACCGGCGGGTGAACACCGTGCAATACGATTGACGTGATAGGTGCAGTGGCTATAATGCCTGCAATGGTACGCAATCATATTTCTCGTTTCGAAGCGCTGGCCCGCCGCCTTGTAGAGGGCTCCGTTGGACGCCTGATAGGTGATGAAGATCTGACACTGCAGATCGCGGCGCAGCTGGCCCATGCTGTCGAGAACAGTCTGAAGAGTGGGGAGCCGCCCACTGCTTATCATGTATTTCTAAACCCCGCTGATCTCATTTCAATGGAGGCCGACGCTGCGGATCTGGAGCTACAACTATCGCACCACGCATCGGGGCTCGTCCAGAATAGCGTGGCGTTCAGAAGGAGCCAGGTGCTTGTCAGGTTAGTCCCAGATGAGACGACGGCCCAGGGTACGGTTCTCGTGGAAGCGTCCTTCGACCGCGATGAGGGGAGTACGACGGGCGTCCTTGTTCCGCTCAGCGATCCTTCGCTGGAAAAGCTACACCTATTGGACGCCTTTATAATCGTCAACGGGCGCCGTCACGTGGCGCTGGACAAACCGTTGATCAAGATCGGGCGGCGGATGGATAATGATGTCATCATTGACATCCCAACGGTGAGCCGGCAGCATGCGCACATTCGCTGGCGCCACGGTCGCTTTATCATTTTTGACGTCGGAAGCCGTGGCGGTGTTCAGCTAAACGGCGAACCAATCACTGAAAGCGTTCTGGCGCCGGGCGACCTGATTACGCTGTCTGAGCAGGTGCCATTGATCTATGGAGAGGGTTTGGAGAGCCGCCAGTCCCTTCCCAACAATAACGGTACCCAGGACACGCTCGCCTATTCACCAGATGATGATTAAGGCGGCAAGGGGAGTTTAAGATGTCGCCAGACGTCCTACTCTTCGCGTTTCGTATTTTGAGCGCGCTCATACTCCTACTATTTCTGGCAATTATCGCCTGGCTGATCTTTCAAGACATGCGGCTGACGCGCGCCATGCTCGAGGACCGTCGACGGCGGCACGGCAGCATCCGGGCGGCGCGCACCGATCAGGATGGGGAGGGGCAGCAGTTTGTTTTTCCGCTGACGCCGGTCACAAGTATTGGGCGGGCTAATACGAACACGGTCGTCTTGGAAGACGATTATGTATCCAACGAGCACGCGCTCCTCATGCTACGTGGTCAGCAATGGTGGCTGGAGGATCTAAATAGCCGCAATGGGACGCTCCTCAACGGAACACGCCTGACCGAGGCCACCGTCGTTAGTCCGGGTGACGTGATCGTCATCGGTAATACCCAGCTGCGCGTGGAGCCATCGATCACCTCTGAGTAAAAGCAGCGACCATACAACAGCGCCCTCTCCACATAGCGCTGTCAGAAGGGGTTGGATATAATCGGCGCGATGACAGTGATTAGGGGGAGGCATGCCAAGGCTTAGCAACCTGAACCGTTACGCTTGAGAATCTTACGATGGGTATGCATGGTAGGGGCTGGTGGTCATACATCAGCCATGACGAAGAGCAAGATAGACCGGTAGTATCG
>CAYSMQ010000033.1:10634-19243 GCA_964432035.1 uncultured Ardenticatenaceae bacterium | reverse complement strand
CTTCATGACACAATCGACTGCAAGCGGACAGCGCTGCCTGTACTGTGGCGCGACGTACCCTCTCTATCCGCCGTTGGCCAAGGGCTGTCCCCGGTGCGCCACCGGTGACTTCAAATCTGCCCTGGAAGTGACCTACGACTATCCCGACGACGAAGGCTGGCTGCCCGACCATCCACTGCCCGGCCTGACCCGCTACGCGCCGCTCCTGCCGCCGCTGGTTGAGCGGCTGAGTATGGGCGAGGGTGGCACGCCCCTGGTCGAGTATCCTGTGCCCGCACTCAACGATACGGAAGTTTACATCAAAGATGAAGGCCGCAACCCGACCTGGAGCCATAAAGACCGGCTCAACCTCGCCGTGAGCAGCGCTGCGCTTGCCGTCGATGCTGCCGGCGTCGTTGCCGCCTCGTCGGGTAATCATGGCGCGTCCGCCGCAGCCTACTCCAGCCGCGCGGGATTGCCCGGCGTCATTCTTACCACGCCGCGCCCGCCCGCCGTTGCCAGCTTCGTTCAGGCCTATGGACAGACCGTCGTCGCCGTGCCCGACGTCGAAACGCGCTGGACGCTCATGGAGCGCCTGGTGGACGAATTTGACTACCATCCCGCCAGCAACCAGACTATCCCTCCCACAAATCACCCCTTTGGCGCTGAAAACTACAAGACGATTGCCTACGAACTATATCTACAGCTAGGCCGGCGCGCGCCGGAAGCCGTTTTTGTGCCCACCGGCTACGCCGAGCTGCTGTTCGGCGTGCACAAAGGCTTTCGCGAACTGCGACAGTACGGGTTCATCGACCAGCTGCCGCACATCATGGCCTGCGAGCCTGCCGCCGGCGCGCCCTTGAAGCGCGCGCTAGAACGGGGAGAGCCGGTGGCGCATGTAGAGGCCGGTGAATCGAACGCCTATGCCATCATCGTGCCCGTCAACAGCTACCGGGGCGTGGTTGCCGTGCAGGAGAGTGAAGGGGCTGCCCTGGCTATCGAGGATAGAGAGATGATTGCTGCCCAGCGGCAGCTGAGCCGCGCCGGCCTGTGGGTCGAACTCTCTGCCGCCATCTCACTGGCAGGCCTTCTGCGCGCCGAGGAATTGGGCCTCGGTCGCCGCGGCCCGCTCGTCGCCATCAGCACCTCCAGCGGCTTCAAAGACAACACGGTTGGCAGCCGGCCTATTCCCCAAATTGACGGCAGCTGGGACGCGCTTCTCGAACTGCTACCGTCGTCGCAGTAACCGCTGTGACCGCTGAACACACGCCTCTGCCGGTTGACAACCCCCTTGGCGTTGCTGTCGTAGGCCTCGGCAACTGGAGCTACCAGTTAGGCCGCGCCATAAAGCGAGCCGAGGGCATCAAGCTACTCTCCTGCTACACACGTACGCCCGAGAAAAGAGAGAAGTACGCTGCGACCTTTGGCTGTGCACGGGCGTCCACGTTGCAATCCTTGTTCGAAACGCCCGGGCTGGAGGCCGTGGTTCTAGCCACACCTGCCCATACGCATGCCGAGCTGACTTTCGCCTGTGCCCGGCGTGGGTTACACGTGCTTGTGGAAAAACCTATGGCCCTCTCCCTTTCCAGCGCCCTACGCATGCGCGCCGCTTGCCGCAAACACGACGTCGTGCTGATGGTCGGTCACGAAATCCGCCGGTTAGGTGGCCTGCGCGCCGTCAAAGCGTTGCTCGAGGAACATGCTCTGGGACAGGTCGTCTCCGCTACGGCCAGCATGACGCTCAGTGGCCGTTTTGATCCTGACAACTGGCGTTGCCATCGCGACACCAATCGCGGCGGCGCCCTGATACAATTGGGCATTCACCAGATTGAGAACTTCAACTATTTCTTTGGACGCCCCCTACAGGTCCGAGGCCAGCTAACCAACGCTATCGCGCCAAACGACGTGCACGACGTCGGCGTTGCTATCATTACCTATCCCGGCGGCGTGCAGGCCATCGTCAGCGCCACCTACGTTTCCCCCAGCTCACTGCGGCTCAGCCTCTTTGGCGACCGCGCTAACCTGCACCACGTTGCCGACATGCGCGCCTGGCCGGACGCCGCCGCCGTGGATGGAAAGTCAGAGCTGATATTAGAGGAAGGCCAAAAGCGTCGCCAGGTGCCGATTACACCGCGAGACGCGCTGCGCGAGCAATTCGAAGACTTCGCCCGCAGCGTGCGTCACGACCTTCAACCCGAAACGGGCGCCGATGAGGGCCTGTGGGCTGTCGCCGTCGTGGAGTGCGTTCTACGTGTGACGCTGACTGGCGGCACGCTACAACCTGGACAATTGATTCAAACAGTAGAAGCAAAAGGAACGAACCATGAAAGTTAGCGCCGGACTGCCTACCTGCATGGAAGGCATGATGTACCCTGTTCCCTTCGCCGGGCCGCAAGAACTTATCGAAATAGCTCAGAAGGCCGAAGCCTGGGGCTACGATTCGGTGTGGGGAAACGACCATATGACCACGCAACGCTACGTGCGTGAGGATTTCGAGCAGTCTCCCAATTTCTGGGAACCGCTCATCGTTTACGCCCACCTAGCCGCGCACACCACCCACCTGCGCTTCGGCACCGGGATGCTGGTGACGCCTATGCGCCGCGACATCGTTGTCGTCGCCAAGCAGGTGGCGACCCTCGACCATCTTAGCGGTGGGCGCTTCAACCTGGGCTTTGGCGTCGGCGCTTATCGGGAAGAATTCGAAGCGCTAAACCCCAACTGGAAAGTGCATCGCGGCGACCTCATGGAGGAAAGCATGCAGGCCTTGCAGCATCTGTTCGGTGAACACAACGCTACCTGGCGCGGCGAGTATTACCAGTATGAGGATGTGCAGATGTATCCTAAGCCCCAACAGGATCCGCTGCCTATCTACGTTGGCGGCAACAATCCCAACGCCTACCGTCGCGCCGCGCTCTATGGACACGGCTGGCTGCCCGCCGGCATGCCCGCGTCGCACGCCCGCGAGAAAGTCGCCGCCTTCCAAGAACTGGTTGAGGAGCAAGGCCGTGATTGGCAAGAGATGGACGTCGCCATGCAACTCGTTGCCTACGTGGGAAAGACGCACGAGGAGAGCGTGGCCCGTTTCCGCAAGAGCCAGATGTACGAACACCTCGTTTCGCTCAGCGGCTCCACGCTTAAGGATCAGGTCGGCACGCGACACGAAGATACGAACCTCGTCGGCTCCGTCGACGAAGTCGTCGAGAAAGCCAACCGCTTCCGCGAAGCGGGCGTCAAGCACCTTTGCGGCACTTACTTCTGCGCCGGCGATGTGCAGGAGCTGCTGGACCAGATGCAGATCTTTGCCGAAGAAGTAGCGCCCCACCTACACTAGCAAGATCTTTCGCGCTCAATTCACGCCTCTTAAACGCTCGCCCTATTGACTCACGTATCCGGATCCACTATTCTATGAAATAGAACATCTGTTCTATCCTCCTCCTTCACGAGTTGGGGCTTGCGGTTCCCACGCGGGCCCCAACCCGCATCATAGCTCTGTCGAACCGGAAGGAAGGTGCGCCAGGGGGGTGTGCCACATGCGGCAAGGCGCGATGTAATAACTGATCAATCAAACTTTATAGGAGAGAGACGATGCGCAACGAGCATCTTTTCCCGGATAAAAGCCCTTTCTTCGACCGCGTGTCCCAGCGCGTATTGGCGCAACCGGTTGAACCGCTGGCCCGCCTTCAGCGCCAGTTCGGTGTTGGTCTGCTATTGGTCATTGCTTTGCTGGCCTTCGAGGTATTTAACTTCGACACGACCCGCTTTGCGCTTACCAACTTGCTTGGCGACGTCAGTTTTGCCGGCCTACGCTGGGCCTCAATTCTGGCCTTAGCCTTCTGCGCTATCGATTTCGCCGGCCTGGCCCACCTCTTCGGACCGCTACGCAATGAAGAGCCGGGCGGCGAAACATGGTACCTGATGGGCGCCTGGTTTCTGGGCGCAACGATGAACGCCGTGATGACATGGTGGGCAGTCAATCTCACGCTTCTCGATCACCAGCTGGGAAACGAGATCTTGAGCCGCGAACAGCTACTAAACGTTGTCCCCATCTTTGTTGCCGTTCTTGTGTGGCTGACTCGTATCCTCTTCATCGGCGCCTTCTCCATCGCCGGCGCTCACATTTTCCAGGGCGCAGCTGATGGCGAAACGACCCGCGATAGCCAGGAGCCCAGGCGCGGCGCGTTCCAACAACACCAGCGGCGCTATGCCCCTGCCGTCGAACCATCCCGCCCCATCCGCGACAGCGCCCAGTTCGCGCCTGCCCGTCCCGATGGCCACCGGCGCCCCATCCCCCGCGCCCCTCGTACCGTGCCCGTCACTCTCAGCGCGCGCGGACGCCATCGCAGCTAACTTTTCCAGAGGCGCCTTCGGCGACCGAGACCGGACAGGGTGCCACAATCCTGTCCGGTCTTCTCGCTTGTTTGCTATCGCCCCCGCTATATGTTAACATTTTTGCAGCAATTATTGATCTTTACGTCGTATGGCGCTTGCCGTCCCGGTCTCATTCATCCTTATCATTTGCCGGAGAACTAATTTGGAGCCAGTAAGGTAGCTTCCGCAAGGGGACTACCGGATTTGTTTCTTCACAGTCTGGCCTGAGCAATAAGCCTTCAGCGAGCATCTAACGGCCAGACAACCTCTTCACCGCAACCGGACCGGGAAAAAGACGAGCGAGAGTTGGAGAAGGCGGCGTTTTACGCCTGGCCTGCTTCTTGGTGGAAGGACAATGGGGTTAAGCATAGATTTCTTCTTTCGGCTCTTTGGCGCTGTGTTAGGCGCCGTGCTTTTTGCTTTATTGGGTCGGTGGCTGGCCGATTTGCTTGAGGTCGATCCGGGCGGCTATGTCATTCTCCTCAGTCTAATAGGGATTCTCGTCGGTCTAATCTTAACACCCTATTTTACCACGCGACCTATACGCAGTATCCGGAGACAGCTTGTGGCTATGCCGCCCGAGCGGCTGGGCGCTATTGTGCTTGGCATTTTCATGGGGCTTGTCGCCGCCGCCCTCTTCTCATTTCCGCTATCATTCCTCCCCCCGCCGTTCCAGCAGATTGCACCCTTGGGCGCCGCCGTGGTCTTCTGTTATCTTAGCGTCGTCATTCTCACGTTGCGCCAGCAAGATTTGCGCAACTTTTTCGGCTCTATGCGACCCTTCTTTGGTGGTTCGTCGTCCGTGCACGAAGAGTCCGAGGACGTGGATTTTGTGCTCCTCGATACCAGCGTCATCATCGACGGGCGTATTACCGACATCAGCAAGACCGGCTTTGTGCGCGCCACCCTGTTGGTGCCCAATTTCGTTCTCACCGAATTGCAGCATATTGCCGACAGCGCCGATACCCTACGTCGCAACCGAGGCCGGCGCGGCCTTGAAGTGCTGGGCATTTTGCAGCAGGATATTCCCATTCCGCTCAAATTCACGGACATGGACGTCAGCGAGGTGCGCGACGTCGATAGCAAGCTGGTGGCCCTGGCCCGCGAATTAGCCTGTCCCATCATGACCAACGACTACAACCTGAACCGCGTGGCTGAGTTGCAGGGTGTATCGGTCCTCAACATTAACGACCTGGCAAACGCCGTGAAAGCTGCCTACCTCCCCGGCGAAGAACTCACCGTCAAGATTATCCAGGAAGGCAAAGAGTATGGTCAGGGCGTCGGCTATCTCGAGGACGGCACCATGATCGTCGTCGAAGATGGCGAAAGACATATCGACAGCACTGTCAAGGCCACCGTTACCAAGGTCTTGCAGACCACGGCAGGGCGCATGATTTTCGCCCGGTTGCCGTCATAGCATTACTCATCCAACGATGACCGTCCCCGACGTACCGCGATTCCGTTTTGCGCCCAGCCCCACGGGAAGCCCACACGTGGGTAGCCTACACACGGCTCTTTTCAATTGGGCCCTGGCCCGCAGCATGGGCGGCGACTTCATTGTGCGCATTGACGATACCGATGCCGCGCGCAGTTCTGAACGGCGGGTGGATGAGATGTTGAATGCCTTGAGCTGGCTGGGGCTGGACTGGGACGAAGGACCGGATGTGGGCGGCGAGTACGGCCCTTACGTTCAGTCACAACGCCGCCGCCGCCATCTGCAAATTGCTGAAAACCTCTACAGGCAGGGGGACGCCTACTATGGCGATGACGCCGCGTCCGATCTTGGTCCAGACGCCGGCGCCGCACTACGCTTACGTCTTCCTACTGGCGCCGAAGTTGAAGTGCAGGATGCATTGCGCGGCGCTATTCGTTTCGATTTTGCCAAGCTGCAGGATCCGGTGATCGTTCGCAGCGACGGCAGTCCACTGTATCATCTGGCCTCCGTCGTAGACGACCATGACATGGAAATCAGCCACGTGGCGCGCGGCGAGGATTGGATCGCCTCCACGCCCGTTCACCAGCACCTGTACCGCGTGTTAGGCTGGCAGGCGCCCACCTGGGTGCATCTGCCCCTGATCCGTGGCGCGCGGGGCCAAAAGCTGAGCAAGCGCGATGCGCAGGGCGGTTACCTCGTGCAGGATTTTCAGGAGCTCGGCTATCTACCGCCGGCGCTTTTCAACTATTTGCTGCTATTAGGATGGTCTCCGTCGCACCAGGAAGAAGTCCTGAACAAAGCCGACGTGCGCCGTCACTTTCAATTACAAGCTCTTTCCACCAGCCCTGCTATGTTCGACTGGGATAAGCTGAATTGGCTCAACCGTCACTATCTACAGCAGTACGGCGACGCACGGTTGGCCGAGCTGGTTCGGCCCTATCTGGAGGAAGCGTATGCTGCGAACGAAATGGAGGCGCGTTGGTTAGAGCGGCTGGTGGGCCTCATCCGCGACGACATGGCGCGTCTGTCTGACGCTGTAGCCCTGAGCGAGTGGGCGCTTTCAGAGGTATTCACATTTAGCGCCGAAGCTGAAGAAGCGCTGGAGACAGAGGCGACGCGCCCCGTGCTCGTGCGCCTGGTTGCCGAGCTGGCCCACGTCGTGCTTCTCGACGAACAGACCGCACAAAGCATCTTACAGAGCATGAAAAGCCAATTTGCCGCCGCTTCCGGCTGGCAGGCGCGCGACGTCTACTGGCCCATTCGCGCCGCGCTGACCGGTCAGGTGCGCGGCCCCGCGCTGCACGAAATAATGGCCCTCCTGGGCAAGGGACGTTGTCTGGAACGGGCTGCTGCTATTCTTCGTGCTCCATAAACGGCATCCTATCAAAAGAAATCGGATATCTCCGGAGACATCCGGTTTCTAACGCGCCAGACTGAATCACCGGGCTTTGTCACCGATCCCATTCGAAGTAAAATGGAGTGCTGCCGGCACACGCCATCGATACGAGGAATACTATGACGCTAAAGATTTACAACGTACTTTCCCGGGAGAAAGAAGAATTCATCCCGCTGCAAGAAGGTAAAGTAAATATGTACGTCTGTGGGCCGACCGTCTACGACGCGCCGCACGCGGGCCACGCCAAGACCTACGTGAGTTTCGACGTTGTCGTCCGCTACTTGCGTTACTTGGGCTACGACGTTCTCTATGTGCAAAATATCACCGACGTCGGCCACCTGTTGGATAGCGGCGAGGATCGTGTCCTGCGCAAAGCGCGACAGACGTCAAGCCTGCCCATGCAGCTTGTAGAGAAATATACGCGCATCTATTTCGAGAACATGGACGCGCTCAACATACTTCGTCCCGACATCAGTCCGCGCGCCAGCGCTCACGTGCCTGAGCAAATCGAGATGGTTAAGACGCTCGTCGAGAAGGAGCATGCATACGAGGTGAACGGCTCCGTCTATTTCGACGTCTCCTCCTTCGACGAGTACGGCAAGCTCAGCGGACGTGTGCTGGAGGAGCAAGAAGAAGGCGCCCGCGTCGCCGTGCTCGACGAGAAGCGACACCCGGCCGATTTTGCCCTCTGGAAACGCGCCGAGCCCGAGCATATCTTGCGTTGGAATAGCCCCTGGGGTGAAGGGTTCCCCGGTTGGCATATCGAATGCTCCGCCATGTCGCGCAAGTATCTGGGCGAGACGTTCGATATCCACGGCGGCGGCATAGACAACATCTTCCCGCACAATGAGTGCGAAATCGCGCAGAGCGAGGCCGCCCACGACGCGCCATTTGCCCGCTACTGGATGCTCACCGGCTCGTTGACGCTCGACGGCATAAAAATGAGCAAGTCTTTGGGCAACACGCTCACCGTGGAAGAGGCCCTTGCCCGCTGGCGTCCTCAGGCCATCCGCACCTTTGTGCTTTCTAGCCACTACCGTAGCCCCATCGACTTCTCTGAAGAGGCCGTCAACGCTTCCGACAAGGGATGGCAACGTTTGTGGGGCGCAGTACAGCTCGTTCGCAGCCAAATTTCTTCTGCGCCTGCCGGAGAACCTAGCGAGGGCCTGTTGAGCTTGCTGGAGGAGACGCGCGAAAACTTCGAAGAAAAGATGAACGATGACTTCAACGCGCCCGCAGCCCTCGCCGTGCTTCAGGAACTCACGCGCGAGGTGAATACGCTCTTGAATCAGAACGGTTCGTTAACGGCGGGCAGCCTGGAAGCCATCGACGACCTTTACCGTCGCCTGGGCGGCGACGTGCTGGGCATCATCCCCGACCGCGACGAACAGGGCGCCAGCGCCGAGCGCGAAGAGGGCCTTATCCGGCTGC
>CAYSMQ010000033.1:0-10624 GCA_964432035.1 uncultured Ardenticatenaceae bacterium | reverse complement strand
CTTATCAACCTCCGCGCCGAGGCGCGCGCCAACCGTGAATGGGAAAAAGCCGACCAAATCCGCGATCGCCTCGCCGACCTCGGCGTCATGCTTGAGGATCGGCCGGACGAGACGATCTGGAAGGTGATAGGATAGAGATTAGAGATTGGCGATTTGAGATTAATCTCCAATCCCTAATCTTCAATCTCCATGGACCTCCTCTACCGCCGCAACCCCGTCCTCGAAGCCTTACGCGGCGGCCGGCGCGAACTGCACCGTCTGTGGCTGCAGCGCGATGGCCGCGACGAGCAGCTGGAGGCTATTCAATCCGAGGCGCGCCAACGAGGGGTTGCTGTCTCCTACGCCGGCAAGCAGAAGCTAAACAACTTGGTACAGGACGGCAGCCATCAGGGTGTCGTGCTGGAGACCGGACCTTACCCTTACAGCTCCCTCAAAGAGATACTTCTTTACGCCGCCAACGAGGGTGAGCGGCCCTTCCTGCTGCTCCTGGACCTCCTACACGGCCCGCAGAACATCGGCGCTCTCCTGCGCACAGCCGAAATCTGCGGCGTGCATGGCGTCATCATCCAGGACCGTCGCGCACCGGACATCACGCCCGCCGTTGTCATTCACTCTGCCGGCGCTGCCGAGCATCTCCGTGTGGCCCAGGTTACCAACCTTGTGCACACCATGCGTCGCCTCAAAGAGGAAGACGTGTGGCTCGTGGGTCTCGACGTCGACGAAGACGCGCAGGGTCTGGACAGCATCGACCTTAATATGTCGCTGGGAATAGTTGTGGGACACGAAGGGCAGGGAATGCGCCGCCTGGTGCGTGAAACGTGCGACTTCCTCCTGTGCCTACCCATGCGCGGGCGCGTCGCCTCGCTCAACGCTGCCATTGCCGGATCCATTGCTCTCTATCAGGCCTGGCAGGCGCGTGGCTTTAAAGGCGCCAACCGTTAGCAACTGAATGCTGTCAGGCCGGTTCCGGTTCCAGTAGCAACGGATCGGCGTCCTCTGCCAGGATATCGGCCGCCTGCCACAAGGCCGCGTTCACCGCCTCGCGATCGGCCCGCTCGGCGATGCTACGGTCTGCCACGTTGGCCAACATCGCCACCTGTGACCATAGCGCTGTTTGATCCACCGGGTGGTCTGTCACGTAACCAAGCTCGCCACAAGCCCGGATCAGGCGTTCAATCGTGGCCGGATCGCCGCTCGCATACGTTCGCATTTTGCCGAACGACTGCCGTAAGACCTCTGCCAGCGTCACGCTGTGCGCAATGACGCGCACGTTCCCCTCGTCGTCGCAGCGATAGGGCGACACCGGCGTGTGCCGCGCCAGCTTGGCGATCAGATTCACCAGCGCGTCAATACACTGTTCCGCCGTACTGGGATCGTTGATTCCGGGAGACAGTGCGCGCACGCCGATATCAGTCAGCTGGCGCACTCCGTACAAAAAATTCTGCCGCAGCTCCCGCTCCTTGCTCAGATGAAAAGCGTCATACAACTTCTTTCTGAGCTCGTCGTCCAACACTTCTCCCGGCGTCACAGTTGCCAGGGGCACGTCATGGAATACGTAATCGCCGATTATCTTTTCCAGGGTTATCACGACGTCGCTCTCGCTTGCCGCCGACAGCAGCCCATCGTTGTCAATGTACGTCACGTACCCGCTGCCATCGGCGTCTACCGTCAGCGGCTCGCCATCCGGCAACGGCGGCTGGCCCTCTCCCGTCCAGGCCTCACCCAGCTTCTCCGGAAACAGTGTCTCCAGCGACGTTTCCGTTTCGTCGACGATCAGGCTGACAACGTTGCCCACCGAAATAGAGTGCGACACGTAATGAATAAAGAAGATGAAAGCCCCCACTGAGACCAGGGACAGAATAATGGCCACAGTGACCGACAGCGAGGGTACATGCACGCCATCCTCGACGGACCGCACGTCCCACAGCACGAGAAGCGCGTATAAGAAGGTACCCACGAGAATACCCAGCACGTGCTGGTGCGCCGGCTCGGCCAGATAGTCATTGAGAATGCGCGGCGAGTAAGCGTTCGCCGTTTGCACCACGGCGACCATGATGATGGAGAATGCTAGCGAGGTAACCGTCAACACACCGCTGCCGATAATATTCAGAATCGTCCGCGCCCCCTCTGGTCCGCCCCGAAAGTACCAGGGGATTCCCACCTCTGTGTACACGCCGCCTGTCTGTTCATCGATAGCCGTCAGCACAAACGCCAGCGCGCCAAAAAGGAGCACCCAGCCCGCCGGTCGAAACCACAGGCTTGAGCGTATGTCGTCCCAGTTTCTGGCAAGAGACATGGTTTGCTACCTTTAATACGTCCGGCTGCGCGCCTGCAGCGCACGCCTAACACTAGACAAGTCCGGCCGGCTCATCTGCCAAAACGCCGGTACGCAGTACAATACCTTATGTTTCAAATGCGGCAATGCCAAAATGATGCCTGTCGATTTCGTTTTCCGGCGCCCGCCGGCACCAACGAAGGCCTACAATGCCCCGAATGCGGCGCTCTGACGGCCTTTGTGGGGCAATCATTTGCCGCTCCTTCGCCGCGGGCCGACTGGTCGCCGCAGTCGTCCCCAGATAGCGCAGCACCCATCGTGGAGGCCCTGCTCGACAATATTCGCAGCGTCTTTAACGTCGGCGCCATGTTTCGCACGGCCGATGGCGCCGGCCTGCACCATCTACACCTCTGCGGGATCACCGCCACGCCACGGCACCCGAAGGTCGCCAAGACGGCCCTCGGCGCAGAACAAGCCACACCCTGGACCCGCTACAGGAACGCGCTCGACGCCGCGCAACGATTGCAGGGACAGGGCGCCCAGCTATGGGCGTTGGAACGACAGGAGGGCTCGCAAAGCCTGTTCAGCGCCGCTCCGCGAGAGGCGGACGGGCCCCTCGTCCTCGTTGTTGGCAACGAGCGCGCCGGCATCGACCCCCAGCTCCTGGCGCGCTGCGACCGCATCCTGCACATCCCCATGGCCGGAATGAAAGAGTCCCTCAACGTGGCCATCGCCTTCGGCGTCGCCGCCTACTATCTGCGGCACGCGTAAGATGTCCAATGCGAACATCGGTGAAGTTCGTCAGGTTCTGCTGCGCTTCCAGAAAAAGAGCACGGCGCTTGAGGACAGAAGGACAGCTGCAATGACAATGAACGGCGACCACGCCATCGTTGCCGTCGTTTCCGTCACGTTTGTGCTGTCCTGCGCCGGTCCAGCGGCTGCTTCACCTGCCATACGCTGCTCATACTGGGCGCGCAGCGCTGTCACCGCATTCTCGTCGCCCACCGGCAAAGAAACCGAAAGATAAAGCCAGGGCGCCTCGGGGCTGCCTACTTCTACACTGCCTAACTCGGACACGGCGAACGGCGCTTGCTCGGCTCGGGCGACCATAATAAATGCCGCGGAAGCTGTCTGTCGCTTTCCGCCTCGATTACAGCGGCGATCGCCGCCGGCTTCTGCGCCCGCTTCCAGGCCAGCCATCAAACGATCGCTTAATGGTAGACCATCCTGCAACGCGCCTTCAAATGCTTGCAACGCGTTGGCGACAACCGTTTCACCTTCTAACACATTGCCCTGCACCGACACTGCTGCCCCTGCTGCCTGCCGGTCGCCTGCCCATGACTCATTTGCGCTGCCGGTGAAGCCAGCCACGCTGACGTCCCCGTCGCTCAGGGTTACCACGCCATACTGGCGCAGCGCACTCTCTCGATCTGCCGTGGGCTGCGCCATAACGTCGACAATATCTTCTGCCCGTTGCCGCCCCTTCAACAGCTCGAAGACGGTGTTGCGGTTTTCGAGACTGAAAGCCGCCTGTATTGTCGCTGCCCCATGTCCGGGAACCAGCGCCCCAATTGCGTCGACGGCCCGCGGAAAGCACGATGCGCCCGCCACACCCACCTCACCCGTGGCCTCATCCACCGCGACCAGTGACCATGTATTGCCGCTTGAGTCAGACACGGGCGTTCGCATACTTTCAGCCAAAAGCCAGGCAAGGCTCGCTAAACTGAGAAGCCAGACTACTCGCCTGTCCACAAGCTCACCGTAAGCACCCGCGACGTCTGCGGTTCCATATCTATGGGCTGTACGACTTCCAGCGCATATCCTGCTCTGTCCAGCTGCTGTGCATCTCGCGCCATCGTTGCCACATCCGATCCCACGTACATAATGCGCCGAGGCCAGATTTCCTCGATCTGTGCGACCACCTCGCGCGGCAGACCGTCCGGCGGTGGATCGACCACCAGCAAGTCGATGGCCAGCTTCATTTGCGGCAGCACTTCTTCCACCAGACCGGCATAGAGCACGACGTTATCCGTGTCCTCCAGATTAACTTCTGCGTCTGCCACGGCGTCTGGTGCAGCCTCGATGGCGATTAGTTCTGCGACGCGGGGCGACAGAAATGCCGTCAGTGTGCCCACGCCACTATACGCCTCTAGCACCGTTTCCGACCCGCGCAAATCGGTCAGTTCCAACACGCTGTCGATAAGCGCCGCCGTTGCCGGTGGGCTGGGATAGAAGAACGAACCGGCCGAGACGCGGAAATCCCGATCTTTGACCGCTTTGACCACGTAGTTGTCGCCCACTAAATTCGCCGCCGAACCGTCGGGCAGCACCATGGCTGCCGACATTGGGAAATCGGTTACCAGTTGTGGCGCCTCCACCCCTTCCGTCTCCAGCGCCAACAGCAACGCACCGTCATCGCCCAGGCGCAACGTCAAGCGACGTAGACCGGGCAGCGAAAAGTCCAGATCCTGGTAAAGGTCCAGCAGACGCTCGCGCATGATGTAGCAGGCGTCAATAGCAATCACTTCGCCGCGATAGGGCGACCAGTAGCCCAGGCGGCCCTCTTCCGTGGGGCTGAAACTGATATCTGTGCGGTAGTTGTAAGGCTCCGGGTTGGCAATCGTGGGCCGCACGGTCGCCTCTTCAATGCGCCCGATTCGCGCCAGCTGATCCTTAACGATGGCCCGCTTGTATTTCAGCTGCGCCTCGTAGTCAATGTGCGCCCAGTGGCAGATGCCGCATGCGCCAAAATGGGGGCATCGCGGCTCCACACGCTCCGGAGACGGCGAAAGAACTTCCTGTAATCGCGCGTGCGCGTACCGCTCCTTGTCTTCGACAATCTCCACGCGCACCTCTTCCCCCGCAATGGCAAAGGGCACGAACACCACCCGGCCCCCTTCATCCCGCCCCAGCGCATCTCCGCCGTTGGCCATGTCGGTTAGCTGCAACGTTAGTGGTGTGCTACTTCCCATTGAGTTCCTCGCTTGTCTGTTGCACTGTCATGGCGCTGCCGCTGTTGGTTGGCGTTGACGGTTCAATTATACTAGGTATTGAGCAGGCCCACGAAATTGGAGTATAGACGCCGGAGTGTAGCAGGTGGACGAAAAACTTAGTCGCATCGAGGGGACAGCAGTTGCAGGTCTTAGTGATGAGGGTGAAGGGCGGCACAAGCTTGGCACCATGGCGGGCGTCTATGTGCCTACGATTCTTACTATTCTCGGCGTCATCATGTACCTTCGCCACGGTCAAGTGGTGGGCAACGCCGGGCTCGGCGGGGCCATCGTTATTGTTCTGCTCGCTCACATCATCACCATTACTACCGGACTCTCGGTCTCATCCGTAGCCACGAACACAAGGGTCGGGGCAGGCGGCGCCTTCGCCATTATTTCTCAGGCCCTTGGCCTCGAAGTTGGCGGCAGCGTCGGCTTGCCTCTGTTTATTGCACAAGGGGTATCGGTATCCCTTTACGTCGTCGGTTTTGCCGAGGCCTGGCAAATTATATTTCCGGCGCATCCCTGGCCCCTGGTTGCCGTCATTACCTTCGCGTTGGTGGCGCTTATTGCCTTCGTGAGCACCCAGTTCGCCACGCGTATTCAGTTCGTCATTCTCGGCATTGTCGCCCTTTCGCTGGTATCTATCGCCCTGGGCGCTTTTCCCATCGCCGCTCACACCGGACTTACCGAAGCGCCTGAGCTGTGGGGTCGTTATCCACGCTGGGATTTTTGGCAAGCGTTCACCATTTTCTTTCCGGCCGTCACCGGCATTATGACCGGCATTAGCCTCAGTGGGACGTTGCGCGACCCACGGCGTAGCATCCCCATGGGCACAATGGGCGCGATTGCTACAGGCCTTGTGGTCTATCTCGTGCTCTCCTACTGGCTGTCGCGCGCCGCAAGCCCCGCGGAGCTGGTCGATCCTAACAATCGCGTGCTGGTGGATAAAGCCCTCTACGGTTGGGCGGTCCTCGCCGGTATGCTCGCCGCCACATTTTCCTCGGCTCTGGGCTCTCTTATCGCCGCGCCGCGCGTCATGCAGGCCCTCGCCGCCCATCGCATCCTGCCCTTTAGCCCTCGTTTCGCCGAAGAGAGCGAGGCCGGTGAACCGCGGATGGCAATGATGGCCACAGTGGTGATTGCTTTCCTGGCCCTCATCTTTGCCATTATCGCTGGCGGTCTGGACGCCATTGCACCCATCATCACCATGTTTTTCTTGCTAACCTACAGCATGCTTAACGTCGTCGTCCTACTGGAACAGACGCTAGGTATGGTTAGCTTCCGACCCACGCTCAAGATTTCCCGCCTCGTGCCTCTCGTCGGCGCCGTCTTTTGTGTTTTCGTCATGTTTCTCGTCAGCCCTGCGTTCAGCTTAGTATCAATCAGCCTCGTGCTTCTTCTCTATGGCTATCTGGCCCGGCGCCAATTGGTTGCCAGCCACAGCGACGTGCGCAGTGGTCTATTCATGTCTGTTGCCGAGTGGGCGGCGACGCGCTTGTCCTACGTGCCTCGAGCGCCCGAGCGCACCTGGAAGCCCTCCGTCTTGGCGCCCGTGTCTACCACTAGCGAACTCGCCGGCGGTTATCGCTTTTTGTGGGCGATGACCTGGCCCCAGGGCACGATTCACGTATTGGGTCTCTCCTTTGAGGGTGTTGAAGAAAAACTGAAAGACCTGGATCTGATGACCCAGGCCTTTCAAGGCGATGGTGTCTACGCGCGTCTGACCATTCTTGAAGCCGACGATTACGTTGAAGGTGTGCGCACGACAACCCAAGTGTTGCGCACCGTGCTCTTCCGACCCAACATACTATTCTTCCAACTTTATCCCGATAGTGATCTAGAGCGCCTGCAACAGCTCGTAGACCGCACGGCGGCCTATAGCATGGGTATCGTGCTCCTGGCCCGGCATCCCGTAATCGAGCTCGGTCGCGAACAACTTATCAATGTTTGGGTGTCTGACCAGGGACCCGATTGGAGCCACGATCTCCAATACAGTAACCTCGACTTGAGCATCCTCTTGGCCTACAAGCTGGCGCGTAACTGGAATGCCCGCATCAATCTATGCATGTCTGTTGCCAATCGCGATATAGTAGCCCGCGCTCAGGAATTTCTGGAGCAGCTGATCACGCTGACGCGTCTGCCCGCCGAAACCGACGTCCTCGTGTGGCATGGCCCCTTTGAGGAAACGCTACAAAAAGCTCCTCGCGCCGACCTTAGTTGCTTCGGGCTTCCAATGGAACCAGATCTGGCCTTCTCGCAGCGAATCGTGGAGCTAGTCGACGGATCCTGTATTTTCGTCCGCGATTCTGGCGAAGAAAGCGCCCTCGCCTGACCCTCGGCAAACACAACGGAAGGTCAGGCCACGCGACGCCTGGCTTAGCTCCACGGTCCAGACCGCGATTAACTTATATCGTCAACCGGCGCGTCGGGCGCCACGCGCTTGACCGCTTCAATGCCCTTGTCGCGGCTTTGCGCCCGCTCATACATCTCGCTCCTACCAATTGGCTCGTAATTGCCTGCCACGAGTTTGAAGTAGTACTTGCCGTTACTACTTGTCTCTCGCTGGTAGCGTTCATCGTGCGGCGCATTTTTCTTCACGGACTCAATGCCGTTGGTGCAGCCTCTCTTGGAAGAATAACCTTCGCTGGCAAGAATTACCTGTCCGTTACGCGCTCTCAGCCGAAAACGGTATTCTCCACCTTTGTCGGTGTAGAGCTCAAACTTAGGGTTGTTCATGAGTATCCTCCGCGTGATTGTGCTCGTTCGGGCTAATTTAGGCAGCACCCCAATCCAGTCTGGACGCCGCAATCATACGTGTTGAAGTACCTATACTCTCCCCGTGGCCAACAACATCGTAAATGAAGCAATAAACCAATGAATCAAGAACGGGTAGAGAAACGACTCCGACTGCCAGGCGATGTAGCCAAAGGCGGCGCCGCCGAAAATGGTGCTCAGCGTCTCGATTTCCGGCTTACCCAGGTGCATAAAGGCAAAGGGCACGGCCTGCAGGAAAATGGCCGGTCCCGGCCCAAAATAATGCGCTAGGGCAAACAGCATAAGCCCGCGCCACATGAATTCCCAGCCGAACAGGTCGACGGCCGTAAGGTAGATGAGATTGAGCACACCCTCCGGCGCCCGCGCCTCGTAGAACGACTGCATCGCCGGTGTCACGGCCAACACGGTCAGCACCACGGCCATCAGGCCACAGCCGATCAGAACCCACTTCAGTCCCGTGCGCCAATCGCCCACACGCCAGCCGTACATGGCGGGTGATTCGCGAAAGAGCACGACGATTACCAGCATGGGCAATACAAAATAGAGAACGAGCCGGTCATAGGCCTTTACGCCCGTCAATTCGTGCCCGTAATAGTCCAACATGGGGATGACGGTGCTGAAAATGATTAAGAAAGTGAGCTTGATGTCAAACTCGATGCCGCCGACGGTCATCGTTCTATTCATGGAGCCGGCGCGATACCCACCAGCAGCGTCAGCCGCGCCTCTCGCTCGTTGCTCACCCCATGCACGACGCCGGCAGGCGCCCATACCACTTCACCCGCCGCCGCGGTCTTCTGCTCTTCTCCCAGTATAAAATGTCCTTCACCCTCCACCACATAGTAGAACTTGTCCTGCTCGGCGTGATCATGCGCCTGCTGCACCTGACCCGGTTCCAGGCAGTTCACGCCCAGAAGTAGCGCGTCGCTGCGGAAGAGGGTTGCTTTATAGAACTTTTCCTCCCTTGCTCCCGTATGTTCGGCCAGCGTCTTGATCAATTCGCTCATAGATCCTCCTTAACGCGCGTCTCCGGCATTATAACAAAAAAGGCCCGCCGTAACCCGACGGGCCTTCTATTATCAGACAGGCGTTGCGCAAATTAGTGCGCCGTTTCTCCCATCAGCACCATATTTTCAAGAATACGTTCCAGGGCCATTGTGTGGGAGCACACTTTGCGGGTACGGAAAAAATCACAGTCACAATGCCATCTGCCGCCATCGTAACTGACGACGTGAGAGTTGTTGTCCCCGTTTATGCGCACCTGCATCGATTCAAACTTAATCCGATCGGCACGTTCCTCAGCATAAATTTTTGCCTTCTCGATTTTGCCAATCATCCCATAATCCATTTTGCTTACGCTCCTCTTTGAGAAATGGACCTTAATAAAAAAGGCGCACGCGGATTTGCGTGCGCCTCTAAACGACAAGTTGGTTGTAGGCCGGCGAAATTGAGATTTTCGCACCTTTGATTCTTCGAATCATACGATAAGTATATCCTCACCTTACCGCATGTCAATGAAATTTCATTGGACTAAGCTTAAAGATTTAGTTGACGACAACACGCGCCAGATCCAGGTGTTCGGCCGTAAAGTGCCCTTCCGGCGCCACCAGATGGTGGGCCTCGTCTCGCCGCGGATCGAACAAAATCAGCCGTATTTCGTATGAACCGGGGCCTAGATCGTCAGGCAGGGCCAGCGTCGTCACCTCCCTATGGAGACCCGTTTCTTGCCAATTTTCTGGCGCTAATGCTTGTTCAACTTGCGCCCGCACCGCGCCGCTTCCGTCCAGCGCCTGCACCCGCGCCACATACTGCCGCTCAGGCGCCTCAACCGCCTCCCAGTAAGTGACAACGTCCAGACTTTCCCCCGCCTGTAACCGGCGCCGGTCATACTCGTAGCCGCGTAGGAACAGCTCATTCTGGAAATTCTGTACCGTGGGGTTGGGCACAGTCTCGCCCGCCACCGACGCTGCGCTTCGTGGTAGCAGCGACACCGTGCCCAAAGTCAGCGAATCGCCCAGCCGTTCGCCGCTGGCGCCAATCACTGCCAGCCGGTAGGTCGGCGCGTAGAATCCCACGCTCACCGTCACCGATTCCGGCGTGTAAGCCGTCTCCGGCACATACACGCTCAGAGAGTCCACAAAACGATCCCCCGCCTGCCACTGCCCCGTGGGAAAGGTGCCCGTGCCCGGGTGTGTGTCGCGCTGCGCGACCATGGCGCCCGTACTGTCAATCAGGTGCAGAAAGAGCAAGAAGTTTCCCGGCGGTTGTGCCTCTACTTCCCAGTACAGGTCCACGTCCAGCCGGTCGCCCGGTCGCAGCGTCTGCGCGCTCAGCTCATAGCCGCGCAACGTAGCCAGCCCGCTAAACTGCACGTCAATCGCATTCGGCGGTGTCATCTCGGCAGGGTAGGTGGGCGGTCGCGCGTATGCTGGCGCCAGATAAGCAAACAGCGCTACGAGGGCCAGCGCCAGCATGGCTCCATTCGCGCCCAGTGCCAATAGGGCGCGCGGCGTGTCCTGCTTCGTGTCGTCGTTTGCCGGCTCCCCCCGCGTCCCGGACGACAACAGGCGTCTCAATCCTGCCG
>CAYSMQ010000032.1:0-19305 GCA_964432035.1 uncultured Ardenticatenaceae bacterium | reverse complement strand
ATTCTGACCGAATATGAATCTAAACGCATCTTGGCTGCCTATGATGTGCCCGTTGTCGAAACGGTGCTGGCAGAAACAGTTGAGGATGCGCTCGAAGCTGCCAATGAGATCGGCTACCCTGTGGTGCTTAAGCTCAACTCTAAGACGATCACGCACAAGACCGACGTTGGCGGCGTGCGTCTGAATCTAAAGGACGATGCTCAGGTGCGCGACGCCTATGAAGCCATCGCCGGCGCCGTTGCCGACCACGCCAGCCCAGACGATTTCCAGGGCGTCACCGTACAGCCCATGGTCGATCTGAGCGAATCGTACGAGATCATCATCGGCAGCAGCCCCGACCCACAGTTCGGCCCGGTGCTCCTTTTCGGCACCGGTGGCTCGCTGGTCGAAGTGTATCGTGACAGGGCGCTGGGACTGCCGCCTCTTAACACAACGCTTGCACGGCGCATGATGCAACGCACCAGGATCTACGAAGCCCTGCAGGGTGTACGTGGTCGCCAGCCCGTCGATATCGATGCGCTAGAGAAGCTAATGGTTCGTTTCAGCTTCCTTGTCGCCGAGCAACGCTGGATAAGCGAAATCGACATCAATCCGCTCTTGGCTTCTTCCGAACAACTGCTGGCGCTGGACGCGCGCGTGGTCCTCTATCCACCGGACACAGGCGAAGAGGAGCTGCCAAAGCTGGCCATCAGACCCTACCCCACGCAGTACATCTGGGATTGGGAAACACACGACGGCACCGAGTTGCGTATTCGCCCCATTCGACCCGAGGATGAACCGCTGATGGTTAAGTTCCACGAGCCGCTCTCCGACCAGAGCATCTACATGCGCTACTTCCGCGCGCTCAACCTCGATCAGCGAACAGCTCACGAGCGGCTCACCCGTATTTGCTTCATCGATTACGACCGCGAGATGGCCCTCGTCGCCACCCGCCGCAATCCTGAAGGCGGCGAGCAGGAGATTATCGGCGTCGGTCGCCTGAGCAAGTTTTATCTAGGAGAGGAAGCTGAGTTTGCCCTACTCATTAGCGACAAGTTCCAGCGCCAGGGACTTGGAACAGAGCTATTGAGACGCTTGCTTCAAATCGCCGAAGACGAAGGCATCAAGCGCGTGATGGCCTACATGCTGCCAGAGAATCGGGGCATGAAGCGCATTGCAGAAGAGTTGGGATTCTCCTTCGAGCGCGAAGAAGATCTCGTGCGCGCCGAGATCCGGCTTGACGGACACGTCTCGTAAAAGGGGCGTGCAGCCAGATCCCGGACTCACTCCTTGGTCCGCAGGTGCGGAAACAATAGCACTTCGCGAATGGTTGTGCGGTCGGTGAAGAGCATCGCCAGCCGATCGACGCCCGTGCCAAAACCACCATTTGGCGGCATCCCATAGCGCATCGCCTGCAAATAGTCGGCGTCAATGGGATGTGCGTCTTCATCACCCTCGCCATATAGCTCCTGCATCTCTTCAAAGCGCGCCTGCTGATCGAGCGGATCGTTTAGCTCTGTAAAGGCATTGCCCATCTCCATGCCGGCAATAAAGTACTCAAATCGTTCGACGTGCCGCGGATCGTGCGGTAAGCGCTTGGCCAAAGGCGAAATATCCCGCGGATACTCGGTGATAAATGTGGGCTGAATGAGGCGCGGCTGGACGAAGTCACCTAGAAGTGTGTCGACAAGCTTGCCCCACGTAGCATCATCGGGCGCCGCGCCGCCTGCATCTCGAATCGCCTGGCCAAGTTCGCCGGCGGTCGGGTAATCTTCATAGTCGATCTCGGCAAATTGGCGGATCGCCTCGCGCAGCGTCAGCCGTTGCCACGGCGCTGATAGGTCAATCTCGTGACCCTGGTACGTAATTGTCGTCGCACCGACAAGCTCCTCAGCCACCGTTACCAGCATCTTTTCCGTAAACGCCATCACGTCATGATAGTCCCAATAGGCAGCGTAGTATTCGAGCTGTGTAAACTCCGGATTGTGCGTGGCGTCTACTCCCTCGTTACGGAAGTCGCGACCGATCTCGTACACGCGCTCCAGGCCTCCTACCAGAAGGCGCTTCAGATACAGCTCGAATGAAATTCGCAGATATAGATCCTGCTTCAGCTGGTTGTGATGGGTCACAAAGGGCCGGGCCGCCGCGCCACCGTAGATTGGCTGCATGACCGGCGTCTCAACTTCGAGAAATCCGTGTTCGTCCAAAAAGCGGCGTAAAATGCGAATCAGGCGCGCTCGCGTTCGAAACACGTCGCGCACGTCGGGATTGACGGCGAGATCCGCGTACCGCTGGCGATACCGTTCCTCCACATCGGCAAAGGCGCTATATCTGACGACTTCGCCGTCCACCTCCTGCTCTTTAACCACAGGTAGCGGACTGAGCGCCTTGCTAAGCAGTGTCCACTCGTCCACGCGCACGCTTACTTCGCCCATCCTGGTACGGAAAACGACGCCGCTGGCCTGCACAAAGTCGCCCAGGTCCAACAGTTTGCGAAAACGGAGATGTTCTTCTTCGCCCACCTCGTTACGTCGTAGAAAGAGCTGGATTCGCCCATAGCCGTCTTCCAGGTCGGCGAACACTGTCTTGCCCATGTCCCGAACGCCTACAAGCCTTCCGACCACCGTTACCGTCGGGTTAGTCTGTTTATTGGCATCACTTTCAGTCTCAGTTGCGGTAAATGCCTCAATTGCTTCTTCTGTGGTATGGCTGCGCTGTGCTCTTAGCGGATAGGGCTCAACCCCTTGCTCGCGAAGCTGTTCCAATTTTTCCAGCCGTTGGGCCTCGAGTTGCGTTAGCTCCCATCTCGTTTCGTCATCTACCGTCATCTGTTACTCCAAATAAAAGAAAGCCCGTGCAGTGCACGGGCTCTGAAACCTATTCAGACCGCGCCATCTTTCATTCTATTCAATTTTCGTGATGCGGAATTTGATCAGGCCATTAGGCGCATTGACGCTTACGACATCGCCGACCTGAGAGCCCAACAGGGCTCTACCGAGGGGACTTTCGTTAGAAATGCGGCCTTCCGCCGGATCTGCTTCGGCGGCGCCGACAAGATGGTAACGTTCCTCTTCGTCGTAATCTTCCTCTACCACCGTAATCTTGTCACCAACACGAACGCTATCGTGAGGTCCATTGTCCTCGATCAGTTCGTAGTTGCCCAGAATCTCCTCGAGTTCGATGATACGCCCCTCTAAGAAGGACTGTTCGTTGCGCGCAGCCTCCAGTTCGGCGTTGTCGACAAACTCATCATCCTGACCGTCGGCAAACGCATTTTCTAGGCGTTCGGCAATGCGTTGCCGCCCCGCCGTGCGCAATTCGTTAAGTTCCTTCCTTAAACGTTCTAAACCTTCTGGAGTTAATAGATGTGGCTTTGGTTTCGTCGCCATTCCCTAACCTACCTTGAGACAATTTCCTTGTGTCTTATCATTACCCGCCAAAGGCCGGTCACGACAGCATCAAAACAAAAAACCGCTGCTTGCAGCGGTAACATTTGGTCCGGGCAAAAATTATACCAAATTCAGTTACATTGTAAAGGGCAGTGTTAAACAAATGAAATCTCGATAACGTCGAGGCCAAAGATAGTTGCGTGGCGGCTTTTCCGTGGCAAAATAGTCAATGGGATTAGTTCTGGTCAAGGGAAACCCGATGACGAAACGACAACTCGGCCTCCTCTTCATTTCACTAGGCATTCTCCTGGCTGTCGCCTTGTTTGCGGCCGATCTCCTGGGAGCCAGCCAATTTGGCGGCGTCGGTCCTATGCAGCGCCTGGCCTTAGCCGGAGCAATCGTACTGACGATCGTGGGTATAACCCTGTTGCCCTTCGGCGATCGGCCCGCATGACTCGCAATCCAGCACAGGCTATCAATTGAGCCTGCTTCAATCAAACCCCTTATGGAACAACCAGCAAGATCGCCCGCGCGCTCAAAACTCCGGTTAATTCCCTATATCCTTATCGCCATCGCGCTTGCCGCATTTGTCGGATACTTTGTTATCTACAGCATCTACGCCGCCCACCTCTTCCAATTTCCATTTGACTACGATCAGGGAGAAGGGTTTGAACTAGTAGACACTCTCCTCTTCAGCCAGGGACAGTGGCCCTATCGTGATATCAATCAATATCCCTTCTATTCGTCAAATTACCCTCCCCTCTACCACCTTGCCGTCGTGCCCTTGGTCTGGTTATTCGGTCCACAGTATTGGACCGGGCGCCTCGTCGCCTATTTGGGCACGCTTGTCACAGCAGCTCTCATCGGTTTCGCCGTTCAGCGCGAGACGCGCCGCCCGTGGCTGGCTGCCCTGAGCGGCCTCGCCTTTTTAGCTTCAAACTACGTCTATCGTGTTGGGCCGCTATTTCGTCAGCACCTGTTCATGGTGATGCTGGAAACCGCCGCCGTCGTCTATCTAACTGTGATTATCGATCGCAACGAAGATACGAGCCGCCCGGACCGGCGCGGCCTGTTCGTTGTCATGCTCCTGTTGCTTCTTGCTGGCTACACGAAACAGCTAGCCTATGCCACGGTCGCTGCCGTATTCATCTTCCTATTCTTACGCCGGCCGCGGCGTGCTGTGCTCTGGGCAGTTCCTTTCGCCGGCGTCACCGGACTTGTTTTTCTCATCATTAACTTAGCAACGGACGGCCATTGGTTGCTCAACACGGTCACCGCCAACCTTAATCCGTTTATTGCCGAGCAGGCAATTGGGCTCTTCCGCCAATGGTTCAGGCTCCATATCGTCATCACCGTGGTTGCTGGCGCCTATGCCGCCTACCAGCTCTACTTTGAGCGGCTTTCCCTGTACGCCGTGTGGTTTGCCGTCACGCTGGTCAATTGCGTAACGGCCGGAAAGTGGGGCGCCGGCGAATCCTATTTTGCCACCACGATCGCGGCCTCGTGTATCCTGACGGGCATCGCCCTCGGGCGCCTGTTGAACTGGACGTCGCTACGAGATGCTCGATTAGACCTGTTGACAATGGCAGTCGTTCCCCTACTCTTTCTCCTTCAGGCGGAACGTGTTTTCCACATGCCAACCCATACCCCACTGTTGCGCAACGTTGCCGCCAGTCTAGGCAAACCAACCGAGGTCAGCATCGCACCACAAACCTCGTGCTCGGCGCCGCGCCCACCGGAGGAGGTCCCGTACGTTGATTCAGCCGGAGTAGGATTATTGGGCCGACCACCTACGGCTGCCGACACCGCCGCGGGACAGCGAATCGTCGAACATATTCTGCGAGGGGAAAGCGCAGCATTCAGTGAAGAAGCAGGTTTTAACCTTTATGCCGGTCGCGATGTGGTCACAAATCCCACGCAGCTTCTAAACCTCTATCACAATGGTAGTGTTGACCTCACCGCAATGGTAGCGATGCTGGATGAACAGGCCTTCGATACCGTAATCTTGCGCGCGCAATTCTACCCGCCGCCCGTCTTAGACGTGATCGGTCAACGCTACGAGACAACCGATCTGGTGCAGATGAACGGCTTTGTCTACTGTATAATGGAACCACGTTCACAGTAATTACCAGCGAAGGCACCTTGCTTATGCCTGCACCTACCCGCCAGATACCGGATTATCACATCGAGCTACCCGCCTTCAATGGGCCGCTGGATCTTCTCTTACATCTCATCGAGCGTGAGGAACTCGACATTACGGTCATTTCCCTGGCACGCGTCACCGAACAGTACCTGGCACAAGTCGAGAAATTGAAAGAAGAGCGCATTGAGGACCTCATCGACTTTCTCGTCATTGGGGCGCGTCTGGTGCTCATAAAGAGCCGCGCCCTGTTGCCTCAGTCGCCGGTGACGCCCATCGACGAAGAAGAAGAGGATCCGGCCGAGGCGCTGCTGCGTCAATTGCGCCTCTACAAACAGTTCAAGTCGGCAGCGTCGTGGCTACACGAAAGAAATGAGGCCAATTTGCGTACTTACTTGCGCGTTGCGCCGCCGCCACAATTGGAGAGCAAATTAGACCTTTCCGGCGTGGATAGCGAGACGCTACGGCAGGCGTTGGCAGCTGTGTTGCTGCGAGCTGAGTCTCAAGAAGAAAGTGTAGAAGTTGTGCAACCTCGAAGAATTACAATTGCCGGGCGCATCAGCCAGTTGCGCACCATCCTGCACACTCAGGGGTGGACTTCATTTGGTACAGTACTGTCGACGAACGCTACCCACGAGGAGGTCGCCGTGACCTTACTGGCACTGTTGGAGCTAATCAAACGTCGCGAGGCGACTGCTCGCCAGCCGTACCTGTTTGGCCCCATAGAAATTCACGCCAATGCCGAGGAAGCAACGCTGTCACAAGCAGACCCACTGTTGCACCAAGGAGATCAATAAGCATATCTTCTAAGCTCCCGGTCCGACCCGGTACGTAGCTTTGGTGAAGTTCATCGCTGAGAGCGAAGGCAAGCACAAATGCCAGGCTTGCTGCCATTGTGAACCCGGCGCGACGAGCGAGGATGGCCAATACGCCATAGCCAATGAGATGCCCGCTCTTCTTGACGAGGAAATCCAGGTCTCCGTAGTTTGGTATCGTACCTTTTGGCTGATGCGAGAATATGAAGATGGCTGCCATCCAGGCCATTAGGGGCAACCAGCGAAGCACGAAATCCTTGAAGTTTGTCATGGTGAAAGTCTAGGGACATTTGTCAGAACATACAAGTAGGCAAGAGACGTGAAACTGGACGAGGATTCACTAGACAATCGGACACAGGCAAACGCCGTAACCGAAATCTCCGGCGCTGACATTCCCCGGGCAGGTGCAGCGCCTCAAATAGAGGCGCCCGCCCGGCCGCCTAGTCCGCGCCGATTGGCATATCTACGACGCGCGCGCAAGGTCCTCCTCTTCATCGTGAGCCTCTTCTTGTTTATCCTGGCCATTATGATGATGAAAGAGGGCGCGCGCGATCTCGCTCCCTTGGTACGCGATCGCTTTTCTGTCGATAATCCCCTGAATAGTCTGGGCTTTGGCTGGTTATTCGCCTATGTTGTTATGAGCGGTTCGCCGGTTGCGGCGGCATCGCTTACGTTCTTTGATGCCGGCGTTATCAACGCGCTGGACACCTATACCATGATTACAGGGAGCAGACTTGGCGCCAGCCTGATTGTGCTGTTCATCGGGTTTATATATGTGCTGCGCGGTCGCGATCGGGACACGAGCCTGGGCATGGGGTTATTGTCGCTCGTGGTAACCGGGAGCACACACTTGCTCAGCCTACCGCTTGGCCTTTATCTACTTGACGCAAGGATGTTGGACCGCTATCAGGTCATGACAGGAACGGCACTCAATTCGCTTACCGATCGCGTATTCGATCCGATCATTGGCTGGTTGTTGAGCAATCTGCCAAGTTGGTCGCTATTTGTTCTCGGGTTTGTGGTCATCATGGTCAGCTTTAGCCTGTTCGATCGCGCGCTACCGGAGATGAGCATCAAAGAGAGCCAGGTTGGTCGCGTGTCGCGTTTTGTCTATCGCCCCTGGGTTATGTTCGTTTTGGGGGCGGGCATTACCTTGCTCTCAATGTCCGTAAGTATTTCACTCAGTATACTGGTACCGCTAAGCGCCCGCGGCTTCATCCGGCGCGAGAACGTGGTACCCTATATTATGGGCGCCAACGTCACAACGTTCATCGATACGCTTTTGGCGGCAGTCCTGTTGGACAACCCAATGGCCTTTACCATTATCCTTGTCAACATGGTCAGCATTACGATAATATCGGCGCTAATACTGGCAACCATGTACCGGCGTTATGAGCGAATGTCATTGGACTTTGTAGCCTGGGCCACTACCGATAAGCGCAACTTCGGCGTGTTCATACTCATCATCGTGCTCATTCCGGTCGTGTTGATGCTCGTGTAGCGGGTAAGCCAAAGGCAGGTGGATCCGAAATGATGGTGGTTCTGATATGCGCATATTAATCGCGACCGGAGGATCCGGACACTCCGATCTCGCCGTTCAACTTGGCAATGCTTTTGCCGAAGCGGTGGGCGGTGAAGCCGTTATTCTGCACGTCGTGCGTGAGAGAAATGACAGGGAGCATGGTGAAGGGTTACTGAAACGTGCCCAGCGCTTGTGGGCGCCCCATCTTGATACTCCCAAAGTGAAGATACGTGTGGGCGAACCGGCGGCGGAGATTGTGCGAGAGGCGCGAGAGGGCAATTATCGCCTGATCGTGATCGGCGAGCGTATACACCATCGCATCCTCTCCCGCCTGCTAAGTCCAACAGGCGAACGGGTGATCGCGCAGGCGCCGTGCCCCGTGCTCGTGGCCAAAGCGCTTACACGTGAGTTCCAGCATATTCTCGTCTGCGATAGTGGTTCCGACGAGCAACCGCTCATTGGTCGCTTCACGTCAGCATTGCCCGAGCTCCTGACACGCGACGCCGAGGTGACTGTATTGCACGTGATGTCGCAGATGGGCGCCGCACCGGGCGTTAGGGCGTGGCAGCTGCGCGCCGACGCCGACTCGCTAATGGAGGCGCGGACGCCGGAGGGTGAGCTGCTGGTTCACGATTTGGAACTACTAGAGCGGTCGCCGGCGCATTCAGAGGCAAAAGTGCGACATGGTCGCGTGGTCGACGAGATCCTGGCAGAAGCGGAAAGCGACACCTATGACCTTGTCGTCATCGGCACCCACCGCATGCAAGGTTGGCAACGACTCCTACTGGATGACATTGCGCGCCAGGTCATCCACGACGTGCAGCGACCAATCCTGATTATTCAGCAGGCTCATGATGAAGATTAGCGCTGGTAGCGCCGCATAAATAAGAGCCCGGCGAGCAGTCCGACCAGCGGGGCCGCCACGAGCGTGGTCAGGCCAAAGGTGAGTGAAACACGGTCGGCTAATATGCCCACAAACCAGGCGCCGATGCCGCCCGGGAGCCATCCTAGACCGATGGCCAGAGAAGAAGCAAGACCCACCGCCTGTGGCCACGCCTCTTGAGCCATGAGAATCGTCACAGGAAACGTGGCCCCGATCATCACACCGCAAAGGGCAATGAAAACGACCTGAAGCGGGCCGTGTGTGTTGAGAAGCAACCAAACAATGGGCGCCGCCAAGGAGAAGCTGAGAAGTACGACCGGAACGCGGCCGATGTGATCGGATAGCGTTCCGCCTGTCAGACTGCCCACGGCGACGGAAGCCAATAGCACCGACAACAATATGCTGGCGTGTTCCGGCGACCAACCTCCAGATTGCAGCCATTCCGGAAGATATGTGTTGAGCGCCGACTGGAACCAGGAGCGTGACGCTGCAATCAATACGACCAGGATCAGGGCCAGCGGCGGCCCAATTTTCACGGCGCCGGACGAACCGGTCCCGCCGTCAGGCGTCAAGCTATTGTTGCCCGGAAGACGCCACAACTGCCTGAAGAGGACAAGTGAGATAACCCACATCACAGGAATCAGTACAATCGTCCCCCTTAACCCCATTTGCAGCAACGCCGCGCCGACGAACAACGGACTCAGCGCAGCGCCGACGTTTCCGCCCACGGAGAAAATGGACATTGAGGCGCCGCGCCGCTTGCCCGCAACGGCGGACGCTAACGCCGCAGCCGCCGGATGAAAGGCGGCCGAACCCAAACCACCCGCAGCAACCACCACAAGAAGCAACCCATAGGAACCGGCAAGTCCCGTCAGCGCCATAATCGTTCCCAGCCAGAACAGACTCAGAATCATTAAGAAGCGCGAATCAAAGCGGTCTGATAGGTAACCGAAAAGCGGCTGGAGCAAGGTGCCCGCCAGGATGGAGACCAGCGCGACCGTCCCTACTTGCGCATAAGAAAGACCCAGCTCTTCAATGAACAACGGGTAGGCAACGGGTAGAAAGTTGTGACTGAGTTCAAGCGAAAGATGACCGGCGGCAATGAACATGGCGCCGGAAGAGAGACGCTCGACGAGGGTTGTCTTGTCAAGCACTTACGTTTTCGAATACTCCTGCGGCGCCCATGCCTCCCCCAACACACATGGTGACCATGCCCAGTTGAACGTCACGTCGCACCATCTCGTACATTAACTGCACAGTTAACTTTGCCCCTGTACAGCCCAACGGGTGACCCAGTGCAATCGCCCCGCCGTTCACGTTTAGGCGCTCCTCGTCGATGCCTAGTTGGCGCACGACGGCGACGGCTTGCGCAGCAAACGCCTCATTCAACTCTATCAATTCGATATCCTCAAGCGCCATTCCCGTTCGTTTGAGCAAGCGCGGCACGGCTTCGACCGGACCGATGCCCATCACCTCAGGACGCACACCACCAACATTAAAGCCGGCAAATCGAAGAATAGGCTTCAAACCCAGCGCCTCCGCCTTCTGACGCTCCATGACCAAAACGGCTGCTGCGCCGTCGCTAAGCGGCGATGAGTTTCCGGCGGTCACCGTTCCGTTCTGTTTGAAGACGGGCCTAAGCGCGGCAAGCTTTTCCAGGCTCGTATCACGGCGCACGTGTTCATCTTCGGCAAAGGTAAAGGTACGCCTTTGTGGCCCTTCGTCGCCTGCGGTCACTTCTTCGATTTCCAAGGGGACAATCTGCTCTTCGAAACGGCCGGCGTCAATCGCTCGCGCAGCCTTCTCGTGGCTATGTAGCGCAAACTCATCCTGCGCCTGGCGACTGACTTCGTACTCCTCTGAAACCTGCTCTGCCGTGAGTCCCATGCTCATATACGCTTCAGGCTGCTCCTCAACCATATGCGGATTGGGGCTGACGCGGAAGCCCGTCATAGGCACAAGGCTCATTGTTTCTGCCCCGCCGGCAATAATCGCATCGGCGCCGTTCGCAATAATGCGCTCCGCGGCAATGGCGATGGTCTGCAGGCCGCTCGAGCAAAAACGGTTCACCGTCATTCCTGGTACGGACGCAGGCAAGCCTGCACGGAGGGCAATCGTGCGCGCAAAATTGAGCCCCTGTACGCCTTCAGGCATGGCGCAGCCCAAAATGACGTCGTCGATTTCTTTGGCGTCCAGGTCACCAGCCTCTTGCAGGAGGCGACGAATAACAGTTGCCGCCATCTCATCTGAACGAGTGTTGCGCGTCGAGCCTTTCTTTGCACGCCCCACAGCCGTACGTGCACCGGCAACAATTACAGCTTCACGAGTCATACGAACCTTCTCCTAAGATTGTCTACTACTCTGCCAAAGCTACTTTGACGAACACCAGACATCCGATTTCTGTGAAAAATCGGATGTCTCCCTTCTCGCAAGAAATCAGAAAGCAATTGGCTAATTGCGAAGCGGTTTTCCATGCTGCAGCATATGCATGATACGTTGCTGCGACTTTTGCTCGCCGGCAAGCGACAGGAACGCTTCACGCTCGCGATCCATAATGTACCAGGGGTCAACCCATGCTGGTCCGCTCAAATCGCCGCCAGAGAGCACATAGGCCAGTTTGTCGCTAATCAGCTGGTCGTGCTCGCTTGCATAGTCGCCCCAGACGAAGGATTGCACGCCCAGGCGCAAGGCGGAAAGCGCGTCCCGTCCCGCAGCATATATTTTCTCCTCTTCGGGCGGTCGCGCGCCGCTAGAAACAAGGTATAAGGCCTTCTCTTTGGCTATACCCAGCCGGTGATCGCTATTCATGACTATCTGGTCGTCGTCCTCCAGATAACCAAGTGCTTTGTTTTGCCAGGCGCTCTCGCCCACCTTTGCCAGAGCGATCTGCTCAAATACATCCTGAAGCACGGGTAGCACGTCGGCGTTGTCTGTGCGCATCACGGGATTAACCTTCCGTCGCAGCAGCTCCTTGCATCCGCCGCCGGCAGGAATCAGGCCCACGCCGACTTCCACGAGACCCATGTAGGTTTCGTGATCGGCCACGCTCGTCCAACCGGCCATTGCCATCTCTACACCGCCGCCCAGCACACGCTGGTGCGGGGCAGTAACGACCGGCTTGGGAGCATGCCGCAGACGATAAAGCACCGTCTGCAGGCTTCTGACCATCTCGTCAATCTGATCCCACATACCCTGCGCCGCCGCAATGCCGATCATGCCGATGTTGGCGCCAACAGAAAAGTTGTCACCCTGGTTGCCGATAACCAGTGCCTCAAAGTCGCTGTCGAGACGGTCCAGCGCCGTGTAGGTCATAGCGATGATATCCTGGTCGATGGCATTCATCTTGGCGTGGAACTCCAATAGCGCCACGCCGTCGCCCATGTCCAGGATACTGGCGCTTGCGTTCTCCTCTACGACCTTTCCGGCGGACCGCAGGTCGTCGATGACCAGTACCTTGGGATCGGCATCAATGGGACAGTATCGTCCAGATTCAAAGTCGTAGTAACGACCGTCCCGGTAGAACTGCTCGTTGCCCGCCGCCAGCATGTCATGCACCCACGAGGCGACGTCGTAGCCCGCGGACTCAATCGCCTCGACCGTCTCTCGTACGCCCAACTCGTCCCAAATCTCAAACGGTCCGGCCTCGTGACCGAAGCCCCAACGTATGGCGTCATCCACGTCTTTCAGGCTATACGCTATCTCCGGCGTCACATGCGCCGCGTAGGCCAGGCTGAAATACAGTTGGCGCCGCACGTACTGCGCGCCGCGGTCGTCATGTTCCAGTAAGGCCGATAATCGCTCACCCAAATCCTCAATCTTGCGCACGGCGCCGACCGATTCAAAGCGTACCTTCTCTGGAGCCGAATAATCCATAGTCTCCGGATCGATGGTCCAGAACTGTCTTTCGCCGTCCACCATCGTCTTGCGATAAAAACCTTGATCCGTCTTGTTGCCCAACCACCCTCTGTCTAACATCTCGGACATCAGCGCCGACGAGCGCTCGCCATGTAAGACGTCCTGGTAAGGATCGTGGTCGATGGCCTCGTAAAGGTTCTCGTTCACATGGGCCATCACATCCAGGCCCACCAGGTCGAGCAAGCGGAACGTCGCCGTCTTGGGCCGGCCGATCAAGGGACCGGTCAGATTGTCCACCTCCTCGACGGAATAACCATGCTCCAGGGCGTCTTCCAGGCCGTAAGCGCCGACGATGGCGAAGTAGCGGTTGGCAATAAAGTTGGGCGTATCCTTGGTCACCACAACGCCCTTTCCCAAAACGTCGCGCCCAAAGGAGACCATATAATCGACAACATCTGGGTCGGTATCTTCCGTCGGAATCACCTCTAACAGTTTCAGGTACCGTGGTGGGTTAAAGAAATGCGTTCCCAGAAAGTGGGCGCGGAACCCGTCGGAGCGGCCCTCCGCGATCTCGTGAATAGGTATCCCCGAGGTGTTACTGCTAACAATGGCATCCGGCTTGCGCACCTCTTCAATGCGCGCCATCAGGGCGCGCTTGGGCTCCAGCTGCTCGACGATGACTTCTACGATCCAATCACACTCGGCTAACTTGTCGAAGTCATCTTCAGTATTGCCTAATTCGATATACTGGGCGCGGCGTTCGCTTGCCAGATGCGCCGGCTTGGCGCGCAGCATACGCTCGTAACCGCCGCGCACAATTCGATTGCGCGCTTGGGGATCGGCTGCTTCATCGTCGCTCAGGTCCGGGGGAACAATGTCTAGAAGCAAGACGGGAATCCCCACATTGGCCAGATGGGCCGCAATGCCACCGCCCATCGTGCCCGCTCCGATCACGGCAACCTTCTGGATGTCATAGGCCATCGCCAAACTCCTTTACAATTGTGCCAGGCGCCGGGTAGCCTGCGCCCACTTAGCCGGTTTCAATGATTGACTTCCGCCCACCGTTCAGCTGCGCGGGGCTCGGACGACGCTGCCGATCGTACACCCCGTTTGCAAGCATATCTAATGTTTGTAGCAAACTTCGATAACTTTCCTTCGTCAGGAGTACTGCCTCGCCATTTTCGGCGACAATTCGAACGTTCTTGAGTTCCGTTTTCATATCCTCTATCCTCCACTCTTTCTCTCTTCACTACGTTAACGTGTATCCGCCGTCAACGGTTAAGATAGCTCCGGTTGTGAAATCTGACGCTTTTGACGCTAGGTACAGGGCGATACCTGTGATTTCATCCGGCTCTGCCATGCGTCCTGCCGGCGTATCTTCCATTAGCCGGTCGTTTAGCAGCGGGTTCTGCCACAGGGCGGCGCTAAAGCGGGTTTTGACGAAACCGGGCGCGATGGCATTGACTTGGATGCCGTCGCTTGCCAGCTCAAGCGCCAGCGCCCGCGTAAGCATAAGCACGGCCGCCTTGCTGACACTATAAATGCCCATCATGGGGCCCGGTTTTAGCCCCGCCACCGAGGCCATGTTAATGATCTTGCCCCCATCCCCCTGAGCTATCATCCGTCGCGCCGCAATTTGGCACAACCAGAAGTAACCCTTGACGTTGACTTCCAGTATTTTATCCCATTGCCACAGTTCTGCATCTAGAAGTGGACCGAAATGTGGATTTGTTGCCGCATTATTCACGGCAATGTCCACGCGCCCGAAGGCGCCAACGGCCTCATCCACAAGTCGTTCAACCTCCTCGCGTTTTCCGGCGTGCGCCACGACAGACAGGGCACGCCCTGGGTAAGCTTCATTGATCTCGTCGGCGACCGGCGCGATGTTCTCCTCTTTGCGGCTACTGATCGCGACGAATGCGCCGGCCTCGACAAACGCCCGGGCGATCGCCTCGCCGATGCCGCGCGACGCGCCACTAATGATGGCTACCTTTCCATCTAAATCGAACTCACTCATCGACTTACTTGAGCTCACGTCGCGTGTAGCCCAGAATACTGCGGGCCACAATCAGCGTATTAATCTGCTTGGTCCCTTCATAGATATCGTTGATCTTTGCGTCGCGCATCCACTTTTCGGCCAGCGTCTCCTTTGTATATCCCAGCGGACCCAGTAGCTCTACTGCCTTCTGTGAGACGAACGTAGCCGTTTCCCCCGCGCGTGCCTTAGCCATGCTGGCGTCCAGCCGGTTTGGTTGACCATGCGCCATCTGCACGGTGGATTTCAAAGTGAGTAACCAACCCGCCTTCTGCTGCGCCTCCATTTCGATTAGATCTTGCTCGTAGGCGCTCCTTTCGTGGCGTGGCTTGCGATAATCCACGGAAATACCTTCTTCCGCCAGCGTCTCCTGCGCCAGTTCTAGCGACGCGCGCGCCACACCCATGGCGCTCGCCGCCACCGCCGGCCGGCTGGCGTCAAACGTTTTCATGGCGCCCTTGAAGCCACGTGTCGTCTTCTTCTCCTGTACCTCCGGGCTCCCGAGAATATTATCATACGGCACCCGCGCATCCTTGAAGACTAACGAAACCGTGTCGCTGACGCGGATGCCCAGCTTGTGTTCCTGTTTCGAGACGGTGACGCCGGGCGTCCCGGCTTCCACCACAAAGGATTTGATACCCGCCCGACCGGCGTCGGGATCGACGGTGGCCCAGACGACACAGAAGCCATCCGATTCTTCGAGCGCCAGCTTACCGTTAGTGATAAATATCTTCTCCCCGTTCAGAACCCACTCATTGGTCTCGTCATCAAGCACAGCCGTCGTGCGAATGGCGCTATTGTCCGATCCTGCGCCTGGCTCTGTAATGGCCATCGCCCCCCACTTCGGATCACCTTCGCCGAACTTCTTCAGGAACCGAATCTTCTGCTCCCGTGTACCCACTGCCTCTACGGCTGCTCCACCCAGGAGCGGATCCGGGGTACACAGGTACATCCCCGCATCACCCCAGCTGAGCATTTCCACCATGGCGATGAGACGGACAATAGACCAGTTTGGACCTTCCCGCTCGGGTTTGGACTCGCCATCCACCATGCGCTCGAAGCGGCGCTTATTCTGCTCGCGCAACACCTGCCACATGACGTCAATGTATTCCTTGGGTCGCTCGTGCTCTGCGTCGTCATATTTGCGTGAGTTTCCGCGCATAACCTGCTGGGCAACCATTCGCGCCATCTGCAGCTCATTCTTAATCTTTTCCGGCATTTCAAAACTAATCACGTTGCTATCCTCCACACCTGCGTCGATTCGGCGTACTAATTCAAAGGCAAATTAGACAATGGCAAGCCCGTCAAAATGCGCAAATCCGCGCGCGTTGCGCAGCCACAGCTCAACCGGAAACTCACGCATGTAGCCGTAACCCCCGAGTATCTGGACGGCGCGATCGGCCGTCTGCAATACTCTAGAATCTACGTAATGTTTCATGACCGTGGCCTCACGGGTAACACTCTGGCCCTGGTCAAGCTTCCAGGCCGCTTCCCACACGAGAAGGCGCATCGTTTCCACGTCGATGGCCATCTCCGCCAGCATAAAGGCAATTGATTGCCGATGTGCAATCGGTTCGCCAAACTGCACCCGTTGTTTGGCATAATCAAGCGCATACTCGTATGCGGCGCGAGCGACGCCGACGGCAGCTGCGCCCAGAGCTATCCGGCTATGGTTAAGTATGTCATCGAAATCTATACCGCCGTCGCCGCCTAACCGATTCTCGGCGGGCACACAGACCGAATCCAGGTGTACGCTATTTGCGGGCAATGCGTGAACACCCAGGAGACGATCGCGCTCGCCTATACGGAGTCCATCGCGGTCCATTGGCACCAGAAAAGCCTGTGTCGCGCCCTCTTCGTTCGCATACACCAGGATCTCACTTGCCTCTTCGACCAGCGGCGCCATGCTCTTAACCCCGTCCAGCACATAGTTGTCGCCTTCCCGGCGGGCAACCGTTTGCAGGCGGCGTGGGTCAAATTTGACGCCCGGCTCGATGAGCGCAGCCGTCATAGCGGGCGGCGCCATGTCGCAGAACTGCGGCAGATACCGCTCTTTTTGCCCGTCATCGCCCGCCAACAAAATTGGAATTGCCACAAGGTTGGGCGCCATTACGTGCAGCGCCGTAGCCAGATCGCCCCAGGCGAAGGCTTCGACGGCGACCGCGCCGGTGACGACCGAGTATTCGCCAAAGCCACCATACGCTTCAGGCAATCCGGTGGGCAGCAACCCTATCTCCCAGCCGGCGCGGACGACCTCTTCGGGAACGTCGCCTTCTTCTTCCGCCTCGCGGAACGCTTTGCGTACGCGCTCTTCCGAGTACCGGTGAATCGTGCGCTGCAGCATTTCTTGTTCTTCGTCTAGCGTAAAGTCCAGCATCTTAATCCCCTGTTGCGTCTATACCGGCCTATTACTCAGGCTCAGTTACCCTGTCTAAAGGGCGGCGCCAACGCTTGCTAACTGCCGCGGTCGCCGCGCCTCACGATATGGTCCGTCATGCGCGCAACGCGAGAGAGAAGGCGGACATCATGTACACGCACGATGTCGGCGCCACGATCGATGCCAATGGCTACCGTCGCTGCCGTTCCCTCCACGCGCTCTTCTGGCGGAAGATCTAATGTGTAACCGATAAAGGACTTGCGCGAGGAGCCCAGTAGCAGCGGAAACCCAAGCGCCTTTATCTGGTGAAGCTCGTCGATCAATCTTAAATTCTGTGAAACAGTCTTTCCGAAACCAATACCCGGATCGAGAATGATATTCTCTCTATGCATCCCGGCATTACGCGCCAACTCTACGCTTTCCAGTAATTCGCGCCGGATATCCTCGAGAAGATCCTCATATTCAATGCCAACGTAACGCCCACCTAGCCGCTCCCCCTGCCGCACATCTTTGGGCCGGCTTCGATTGTGCATGAGCACGGTTGGACAACCGGCATCGGCGAGCAGCGGCGCCATTTTGGGGTCCATGCGTAACCCCCACACGTCATTGACCCAATCAGCGCCCGCGTCCAGCGCCGCCGAGGCCACAGAAGCCCGGTAGGTGTCCACGGAAATGGGCACGCTCACCGCCGCACGTAGCGCGCGGATTGCGGGAACCACACGTTCGCGTTCCTCTTCAGCACTAACCGGCGTGCTGCCCGGTCGTGTGCTTTCGCCGCCAACGTCAAGAATGTCGGCGCCGTCTTCGACGAATCGGCGGCCTTGAGCAACCGTTTCCTCCACCCACGTATCCCTATTTAGCAAACCGTCGCCTGAAAAGCTATCGGGCGTCATATTCACAATTCCCATCACATACGTGCGCCATCCCCACTCCAGGGGCAACGGCAAGCGACGCATCGACGCCTCGTCGCCAAGGTCGTCAAGCAGTTCCTGAATTGGCGTCTTATGCTTAGGGTGGACGAAAGATGGGGCAATCTCGACCAGTGGGCCCAGCACAAAGGCGCGCTCCTCCATGCTGGGGTGTGGAATTGATAGCTCGCGTCCGCTCTCCTCGTCCCATAGATCGGCGACGGTGTCGCCATAGGTAAGGATGTCGATGTCGATGATGCGTGGCCCCCAGCGGATCGTGCGCTCCCTGCCCAGCTCGTGCTCTATATCTTTGGCAAGGGACAACAGCGCCAGCGGCGACAAATCAGTGGCAATGGCTGCCACGATATTAAGATAGTCGGGTTGATCTTCCACGCCCCACGGCTCTGTCTCATAGACCGACGAAAACTCCCTGACCCGAATTTGTGCGTGCCGCTCCAGGGCGTGGATAGCGCGGCGAAGATACTGTTTGCGGTCCCCCAGGTTCGAGCCGAGGCCCAAATATGCGTGAGTCACGGACGTTCGACTCTACTCTTCCTTCGTCAGTTCATCTACCTTCTTTGAAAGCGTCGTGATCTTCCGGCTCAACGAGTCGATATCACGCTTGGTGGGCACGTTCAGGCGGTGCAGTACCTCCTCAATTCGACCTTCCAGCTCATCGCTCATTCCGCCTCGGGCCCGCTGCGCCTTCTCCTTTCGACGCTCCTTCAGATCTTTAACCAGTTTGCGGCCGTCTTTTTCTGCCAGTTCCCCGCGCTCCACAAGCTTGTTCACAAAGTCTTCAACTTCATCCTGGGCCAGGGCAACAGCGCCAATGCTGGCAAGCAGCACCGTGCGCGCAGCCTCCGTAAAAGGGTTTGGCTCCCTTTCTTTGACTTCCTCTTCCGTGACGGGCACCTCAACCTCGGGCATTATTATCCTCCAGTACGTAGGGTCTTATTCTTGGCTCCTAACAGATGTCCATAACGCAGTGCGTTATACGAAAAATATAGCATGGGCCCTGGGGCATGTCAAGCGCGAAAGAGGATGCTAAAGTGACACCTAGAAACTGGTGTGGTTGGTGATACCCACACGATTCGGCTACAATGCTGGCCAATGATTCTCTTTTCGGCGGATCTGCGCATTTGATGCTCATGGACCTTTTCCTACTCCTCTTCTCATCAGAAAAAACCATTGCGCTGCTTCTCACGCTGGCCTTAAACGCACTGCTCACCGGCGTCGGCTATGCTCAGGAGGATACCCAACCCTTACCGACCGACCACCAGGTCGCTCCCGGCGACACCTGGGCGGCGCTGGCGATGCGCTACGGCGTGTCCCGGGAAGCGCTGCGCGAGGCAAACTGGCATCCCAATCCGGCGCGCAATCCGGTCATCGGCGACACCGT
>CAYSMQ010000031.1:16339-19580 GCA_964432035.1 uncultured Ardenticatenaceae bacterium | reverse complement strand
GCCCGCCGTTGCGGGACAATTCTATCCGGCCGATCCGGCGGAATTGCGCGCCATTGTCGGCGATCTCTTACGGCAGGCAGCCGCGCCCTCCGCTTCTGATGATGCCGTCGCCGTTCGCGCCATCATCGCTCCCCACGCCTCTTATGCCTTCTCCGGTCCCATCGCCGCCAGCGCCTACGCTCATGTCGCCGCCCTTAGCCCGCGCCGCGTGGTGCTTCTGGGCCCCGCCCATCGCGCCCCGCTGCAAGGTCTTGGGCTCAGCAGCGCCCGCGCCTTTGCCACCCCGCTTGGTCACGTGCCCCTTGACCGGTCCGCGCACGAAGCGCTCCTGGATTTTCCGTTCGTTCAAATTCACGACGAAGCCCACGCGCCGGAACACGGCCTGGAAGTGCACCTTCCTTTTCTCCAGCATCTTTTTACTGACTTCCAACTGCTGCCCATCGTCGCCGGTCCCTGCCCGCCAGGCGATCTATCCGCCGCCCTCCGCCCCTTCGCCGAGGACCCGCAGACCCTCATCGTGGTCAGCTCCGATCTCAGCCACTTCTACGCCTACGAGCAGGCGCAGCAACTAGACAGACGGACCGCGCAACGCATCGAAGCCCTACAACCGCTTGCCGCCGACGCCGCCTGCGGCCGCTACGCCATCAATGGCCTGCTACATCTGGCGCGCGACCAGGTCTGGCGCGCCCACACCGTCGATCTGCGCAATTCCGGCGACACCGGCGGCCCCCACGACCGCGTCGTCGGCTACGGCGCCTTCCTATTCGAAGAATTCACCCGCCAATAATTCGTTTAATTCGTGCAATTCGTGGCAGGAAATCTGTTTCAAGAATTCAGCGGCGCAACCACCCGATCATCTACAATCGCCCCACCCTCATCCAACACCGGCAACCGCTGCTGCGTCGCCAGCAAATACCAGCCCAGCAGCAGACGATACTCACCTTCCGCAACCTCGCCCTCTAATCTGACGGTATACGAGTCTCGCACCACTTCCCCCGGCGCCCACGCGCTCGTTCCATACGTCCCCTGCACGGGCCACGTGTCCACCTGTCCCACGATCCTGTCCTGCGCGTCCACCACCTGCGCAAACACCGTGTAATTCTCTTCCATCCCTGCCAGCGCCAGCCACGCCACATCCACCGTCACTTCACCGCCCGGCCGCAGGTCGCTCTCCGTCACTTCTAACGACGTCAAGGCGATGCGATCGCCAAAATTCGTGGCCCCTGCGGGCAGCGCCGCGCCGCTAATCTCCACCGTCGCCAGACGGCAGCCACCGGTGACCCCGGCCAGCCAATGACAACGCGCGCCACCGCCGGCCAAGGCCCACAACGCATAATCGCCCGCCTCCCGCTCCGCGTCCACCGTCTGCCGCAGCACAAACGGGTCGCCACAGGCCGCTTCAGACGCGCCTGCACCCTGCCCGGACGGTGCTTCTCCCGCCCGGCGCAATTCCAGCTGCAGCGCACCCGCATCACCACAGCCGCTGACGAACGCCGGCAGTCCCGGCTGCGGTCGCACCTGGTTCTCCACCTGCACGCCGTCCACCAATGCCGCGCCCAACTGCGCATAAACCGGTGCCGCGTCCGGCAGCTCGTCCGGTGGCGCCACCGTTATCGTCGTCACCGTCTGCCAGTCCAGCTCGCCTGAGGCGCTAAAAGAAGGCGCCAGCGCCACTTGCAGGGCCAGCTCCTGCATTTGCCCCAGCAGCGGGCGCGGAAGCAGATGATAATCCGGCACCACTTCCCCGGCCACCCACGCCGCCGTCGGATAACTATTGTTGGCCGGATGCTGCCCGCCCGCGGGCAGCGGCGCCCCATCGTAATCCGGCCCTTGCCACCTCGTGTACACGTACAACGCCTCCTCGGGCGCCTCCTCTGCTCGCCAGTACAGCGTCAGCGCCACAGCCCCTGCATCGGCCGCCGCCGGATCGGCGAGTTCGTACCCTTCTAGCTCGACGTTGCCAAAATCAAGGACACTGCCCGTCGCGTCCGGCGGCAACGCCTCAAGCGGCTCGCGTCCCACCTCCACCAGCGGCCCCTCCGACCGAAGATGATACTGTCCTTCCAGCCCCGGCAGAAAGCGCGCCAGGTAAACCGTCTGCCCCGCCGCCAGTCGCGCGCTCAGTTCGGCGCGATATGCCGCCTCATCCGGCAGCACCATAATATCCAGATCCGGGCGCACCCCCTCCGCCTGCTGTAGATAGTACAACGGCGGAAAGCGCGCGCTATCCGCCAGAATCGCCGCGCCCTCCTCCAACGGCCTCTCCAACACAGCCCGCGCCCATGGCACACCCCCATCCGCCTCCGAGCGGTCCACGACCTCCCACCGCCCCGCAACCCCATTCACCAGCACCCCCATCACCCCCACCGCCAAAATCACCCCAATCCCCAATCTCCAACCCCCAATCTCCAACCCCCAATCTCCACTCTCCAACCTCGCCCAACCAACGCCCCACACCACCACCATCACCAACTGCGCCGGCAACAAGAAAACCGCCAGATCCGGCACATAATAACTCAGCCCGTAAAAAATAAAGCCGACTAGCGTCAGACCCAGAATCAGCGCCAGCCGCCAGCGCCGCCACACCAACCAGGCAAAGCCCAGCGCCGCCGGCAATAGCAACCACCACGGCTGCCACTCCGCCAGCAACAAGCGCCCCACCACCCCATAGCGCGACGGATCATTCAAGAACGCATCCAACTGCAATGCCCCCTGAAACCGCCCGCCGATCACCCAATCCACAAACCGCCCCCAACCCATAGGCTCGTCGTTGACGGCGGCCCAGCGGATGGGAAGATACAGATAAAGCGCGAGGGGCAGAAGTAGAGCGAGAATGAGATTAGAGATTAGAGATTGGAGATTAGGGATTGGTGGACTGGAGACTGGAGACTGGGGACTAGCGGATGGTTCACCTTCTGTGTTAGTGTGAGACCGGTACGAATGGAGAATAGCAAAGAGCACCGCTAGCAAAACTCCCGGCAGAAGAACAACCGTCGTCAAATGATTCGCCAACCCCAATCCCACTAGTAAGAAGACTGAGATCAACACCCGCGTAGACGTTAATCTCCAATCTCCAATCCCCAATCTCCAATCCCCAATCCCCAGTCTCCAGTCACTAGTCTCCAGTCTCCCAACCCCCCACAAAACCCCGCCCACCCCCACCGCGTGGACCGCGGACACCGCCGCCAATCCGATACCGAGCCGCGCCAGGAACCTGAGAACACCCATCAGGTTCTCCGCA
>CAYSMQ010000031.1:0-16329 GCA_964432035.1 uncultured Ardenticatenaceae bacterium | reverse complement strand
GTCTCTAATCCCCAGTCTCCCAACCCCCCACAACACCCCGCCCACCACCACCGCATGCAACGCGTACACCTCCGCCTCAATCGCCTGGCTCCAGAACGTCGGCGCCAGGCCGAACAACAGCGCCGCCAGCATGCCGGGCAGCGCGCGCCGCGTCACTTCCCATACGAACAGAAACACCAGCCCGGCTGCTACCGTACCAAAGACCACCGACGCCAGATTAATGCGCCAGGCTACCGGACCGATTGGGACGAACGTGAACAGCTTCCCCAGCAGCATGTACAGAGGATATCCCGTAGGGTGCACGATGCCCAGCTGCGGAATGACCACCTGGAACTCAAATGTATCCGCGCGCCCCACAGTGCGCCCCATCGTCAGCAGATACACCGGCAGCAGCGCCGCCGCCGTCATCGCCAGCCCTATCAGTCGCTGCCGCTTGGGCCATAAGAGCAGTAAGACGATAGCCAATGCCAACCACAGCGAACCCGCCAACAACAGCCGGCCTAACAGCGTCGTCCCCTCTGGCTGCAATACCGCCTGGGCGTTCAGGAGCAACGGCAAGAACGGCGCCAGCGTCGCCACAGGTCCAACCCGCCGTTGCAGAACCCGTCCCAGCCACCACCCAATGACGCCCGCAAGCAGCGCCAGCCCCAGCGCCGCCGCCGGGCGCCCCAGCCACACCGCCCGCGGAAACAGGGCCTCATACAAGACACGGCTCAGCCCCAGCCCTCCCACGGCGGCGCACGCTACGTGTAAAGACCTGACAGGTTTTCGAAACCTGTCAGGTCTGGATCGACCTTCCATCTCCATACCGCCCATCATACCCAAAACCCGGCAACCTGACAGATCTCAGGCGCTGTTCACTCTCGCTCCTCCTCTCCCGCCGAGAGCTAACACATCACCTACACAAAATTCATGTAAATTTGTGCAATTTGTGGCAGGAATAGACGCTACCGCGACTCGCAAGTCACCAGGTACACACCCGGAACAAGGCGCTCAATGTCCATCACTCGCGTGAATGTCGGCGTCGCGTCCGGCTCTCCCTTCCCCTCTACCACAATCCGCGACGAAAGTGTGATCGCATTACTGGCCCGTTCCATATGATGACGCACCAGATCCTCGATCTGGGCATCGCCTACCCCGCACGACCGGAAATGCTCGTGCGCCGTCTGCGAAATACCATGCTGTATGCTGTACACGGGCCTGTCTGGCCACTGACCACCATTCCAGTAACCGTCTTCGGTCACGCCGTCAGGAGCGACCTCTACGGTGACCACCACCTCCGGCGTAACTGCCGCCACCGGCGGGCTCGTCTCTGCCGCCGTTCCTGACGCCACCGGCGTCACTGCATTGTGTTCGCTACAACCTAACAAGAACAAGACTGCTCCCAAGAGTATCGTAACTTTAGCTCGCCACATCGTCGTTACCTCCCATGAACAGTATAAACGCCGGTGCAGCGCCTGTCCACAGTGACGGAATTGACTCCATATTGCAAGCTGATCACCGGGGGAAGGTCACAAATATGATCGCCTTGATCACCTCGATCCTGGCTATCCGACCACTACCGTGATATAGGCAAACCAGTCGCTAATCTGTCCCTGTTACGGACCCGCGGCTTGCACCGGCGTCCAGCGCACGCTGTCATAGACAACCATCGTGCTCTGCGGTTCCTCAAAAGTAAGGTCGGCCAATGAGACATAGTTATTCGTCTGGTCGAACCGGAAACTGCCCAAAGAGACCCACTGCCCCTGGCTTGCGGCTTGATCCACGATGCGCAGTGAGGGCCCGCCAACGTGACCGACCCAGTAGCGCGCCTGCTGTGTCGAAGCCACGCCCGCAGGTATATAAACGGACACTTCGTAGCGACCCGGCGCCAACGCGGGACGCCACTGTCCCCAGTTATAAGCCGACGGCAGCCGTTCGCTGTTGTACGTCCACAGAGACGTGCCGCCGACGCCGACCCCATCCACTTGCCAGTCGTCGGTTGGACTTCCACCACGCAGAAATGCCACGCTGCCGTCATCCACAATCACCACGTCTCTGCCCTCAGCCACCGGCGGCGGGCCTGGAGGTTGGGCAGCAGGAGGCGTCGCCGTCGGCGCCGGCGCGGGCTCCTCATCAGGTAAACGCACCCACTCCAGAGCCACCTGCGCCAATCCGCCATTTTCATAATAGTCGAGCCGTACCGGGACGTTGCCGGCCTCAAGAGCAATCTCTTCCTCGTACAACGTCGCCGGTTGCGGCTGCCAGGCGTCAATCAGCAACTCGTCGTCAACCCAAAGGCGCGCGCCGTCGTCGACCAGCACACGAAAACGGTAGACGCCGCTTTCAACGCTGATCGTCCGCCGCCAGCGCGCCGAAAAGGCATCCGGATGCAAAACGTCCGCCGCCGGCGAGCTTTCTCCCCAGTCGAAATTAATGGCCCGATCGTTTCGCACCAATACGGGATCGCCGTCGAGAGAGCGATTGTCAAAGAACTCCGTGTACCACCGCGATGAGGTAACCCTCAGCGGCGCCCAGGTCACCTGCACAACCGCGGGACCAGACTGGTCAAAGTACTCCACGCGGATAGGCACCTCGCCGCCCTCCACCTCCATTTCGGCGTCCAGCGTGTGCGGAGGCTGCACGGCCCAGTTGTTGATCAACAGGCGGTCGTCCACCCACAGACGAATGCCGTCGTCAACCGTCGCCGTAAAGCGATAGCGGCCTGCGGGCATATCCACCGTCGTCGTCCAGCGCGCCGAGAACTGGTCGGCGTTGACCCCGTCACCCGGTGTGCCTCTACCCCAATCATGGTCGATGGTCTCTTCACTGCGGGTCAACGCCGGCTCCCCCTGCAACGATACGTTGTTCCAGTAGGACGCCTCCCAGGCCACAACATCAGGATTCTGAGCCTGTACAACGGCGCTGGCGAACATCCAGGCAATGAGTGCGGCAGCTAACGAGGCAACGCTACGTATTGTGGGGCGCATATGGCACCTCCGAACAGTGCTGTGATTCGAACCGCGAGCTAGAAGATCCCTCCACCATTAATATAGCGGAACAGAGCCCGCTGCGTATGGGGAATTCCCCTACCCTTCCATTTCTTGACGCTTGTCCAACCTTTATGCTAAAGTTGACACGTCAACGAATTCGTGGCGCAGCATCCGCAAGGTCGTTTCTATGGATGAGGCCAACAACCTCTATACCGTCCTCAAAGAGATATTTTTGCTGCTAGATGATGGCGACCGCCGTGTGCTCGCCGATTTCGATCTAACTGTTCCCCGCTTTTACGCGCTTCTGCACCTCGGCGACCATCCGGGCCTCTCAATTAGCGAGCTGAGCGATCTCATGTTTTGTGACAAGAGCAACATCACGCGCCTGATCAAGACGCTCGAAGCCGACGACCTCGTCTACCGCCGGCCTCACGACAGCGACGGCCGCGTCCTCTGCCTGCATCTGACATCGCGCGGTGAAGAACTGCGGGAAAAAGTGCTTGCCATACACTCGCAGCGTAATGAGATGCGCTTTAGCAATACGCTGGGATCCGACGAGCGTAAGGCCCTTCTCTTCTGGTTACATGCTGTCAAAGACTCACTTCAGCTAGACCTGGAGCAATATTAATCGCCGAAAGCATGGCGGCCAACGACTTCATCTTCGGCACACTGGCCACGAGCGAACAGCGCCTGGCGGCTATGCGCGCACAGCGGCAGGGCGTGCGTCACGGGCATCGGCTAAGTCCTCAGGCACCGCGCGCTGGACAACGTCCCACCGTCATCGTCACAACGGCAACCTCCCAAAGCATCGAGCGTGTCCTCTGCACGGTACACGAGCCCGACCACCACGAGATCGTCTTAGAACGCGGCGGAACCGATTGGGATCTGCTCAACTGGACCTATTACCACACCTGGCAGGGTGACCTGCCTGCTTACAAAGCAGGAACTACCGTACGCTATACGATCGAGGCTTATCCTGCGGGCGGAGGGCAGCCAATCCCCGCCGACGACGGCCTCGCCTTCTCCTATCTGGTAGCCGAACCCGGCGGGCCGCAATGGAGCCGCGAAGCCGTCATTTACCAGATTTTTCCCGATCGTTTCTATCCCGGAGAGGGCCGCGACTGGCGTTCAGTGAAATCCATGCAAGACATTCACGGCGGCACATTGCGCGGCATCGTCAAAAAGCTGGATTATATTGCCGACCTCGGCTTCAACTGTATCTGGCTCAACCCCTTCTTCCCCGACGACACACACCACGGCTATCACGCCACAGACTACTTTAGTGTGGCGCCACGACTGGGAGATATGGACGACGTGCGCCTTCTCGTACGGGAAGCCCACGCCCGCGACATTCGCCTCTTGCTCGACTTCGTCGCCAACCATTGGGGCAGCGATCACCCCACTTTCCAGGAAGCGCGCGCCGACCGTGACAGTGATTACTACAACTGGTACTATTGGCTCGAGTGGCCTGAGCGCTACGCGACCTTCTTCGACGTTCAAGCTTTACCGAAGATAAACCTCGATTATCCCGCCGCCCGCCAACACATGCTACGCGCAGCCCGGTTCTGGTTGTCAGAAATCGGTTTCGACGGCTTCCGCCTCGATTACGCGTTAGGTCCCAGCCATGATTTCTGGTGCGCCTTTCGCGCTACGGTGAAGGAGGCGCGGCCCGATGCCTGGATATTTGGCGAGGTCGTAGATACACCCACGGTACAGTTGAGCTACGACGGACGGCTTGACGGCACGCTCGACTTTCTCTTGATGCAAGCCCTGCGCAACACGTTTGCATTCCGCCACAGTGGCGTCGCTGCATTCGACGCTTTTCTACAGGCACACGAACGGTACTTCCCGCAACACTTCAGCCGGCCCAGTTTTCTCGATAACCATGATATCAATCGCTTCCTGTGGCTGGTGAACGGAGACCGGCGCAAACTGATGCTTGCCGCCTTGTGCCAGTTTACTCTTGCCGGTTCACCGATCGTCTACTACGGGACCGAAGTCGGCCTATCGCAGGCTCGCGACATCGTGCAGGGAAACCGCCTGCTACTAGAAGAAGCCCGCCAACCAATGGTGTGGGGCGCCGAGCAGGACGAGCGCCTGCACCAATTCTACCGCGATTTGATCCACCTTCGACGCTCGCATCCGGCAGTGTGGCAAGGCCATCGTCGCACCCTGTTGGTGGACGACGAGACCGGCGTCTACGCCTATTCGCGAAAGAGCGAACAGGAGGAAATCGTCGTGGCGCTCAATCTAAGCGATCACGAACACCGATTTGAAGTAGGCGGACACAGGTTTGAGCTGGAACCGTGGACCGGCGAGGTCGGGATAAATTAGTACTAATTCGTCGGGGCTATTTAGGGGTTGGGGGCCTATAGTACCATTCCCATTACTTGCGTAGAAGTGGCGGATGTGGCACGATTAGAAGCAGTTATTGGAAGATAGATGGGGCGCGGGCGTGAACAACTGTCCGTCGTGACACGCGCAGCAGTGCCAGTAGGATAACTCCACAATAATGAACGACAAGAGCACCATACTCATCGTCGACGATCAGAAGGTCATGCGCGAAACGATCGGCATGCTGCTTGCTAAAGAAGACTATGAGTTGAAATACGCCAGCGACGGTCCGGAAGCCTTGCGCAAGGCGGCCGAAATCATCCCCGACGTCATCCTTCTCGACATCATGATGCCCGCCATGGACGGTTTCGAGGTCTGCCAGCGACTGCGCGAGCACCCCGTCCTGGCCGAAGTGCCCATCATCATGATTACGGCCCTGAACGACCGTAAGTCATGGATGGAGGGTATCGAAGCCGGCGCCGACGACTTCGTCTTCAAACCATTTGACACCGTCGAGCTGCGCACGCGCGTGCAGAATATCACCCGACTAAATCGCTACCGGCGCCTCATCGTAGAGCGCACGAAATTCGATTGGGTTCTTGACCAGGCCAACGATGGCTACCTGATGCTCGATGAAGAGGGCAAAATCGTTTATGCCAACCCACAGGCGCGGCTCTTTCTCGATCTAGCCGTTGACGACGTACAACAGCTCGAACAGTCGTTTATGGGTCTGGCGCGAAAGCAATATCACTTTGAGCCAAAGCAGGCCTGGGACAAATGGCCCGAAGAGCCGGTCGGCGATGTACCCCGCTACCTGGTACGGCCCGAATCTCCTCACGCCAAGGCCTTCTGGTTGCGCGTGCGTAATCTAAACTTGCCAACGGGTGTGGACGTCCAGCAGGTCATTTCCCTGCGCGACGTGACCGAACAAATGGAGCTACAGCGCGACGTGTGGCGTTTTCAATCCATGGTCTTTCACAAATTACGTACGCCGCTGGCTGTGATGATGAACAGCCTGGAGCTGCTGTCGCGTCATTGGGAGAAGCTCGGTCCAGAGAAGAGTGCAGACGTGGCACAGCGCGCGCTGCAGGGTTCCAGACGCCTGCAGACAGAAGTCAACGACATTCTTAAGTACTTGAAGTCCTCTAACCTGGCCCAGTCTGGCGCCGGGATGGATGTCCTGGACCTGGAAAATGTCGTGCGCCACATCAGCTCCGAACTTGAGATTGACTCCGTGACTATCGCGGGCATGAACAAGCTCAGCAGCGCCCGTCTCAAATTATCTCATGAAGCGATGGAATCCATCGTCTGGGAAGTGTTAGAGAACGCCAAGAAGTTCCATCCAAAACGTGATCCGAACATACAGGTTTTCGTTTTTCTCATGAAGTCGCGAGAGGTGGGCCTGTGGATCGGCGATAACGGACATACGCTTTCACCGGAACAGCTGGCGCAGGTGTGGACGCCTTACTACCAGGGAGAGAAATCATTTACCGGCGAAGTGTCGGGCATGGGTCTGGGGCTGCCCATGGTAGCGTCACTGATCTGGGGCGTCGGCGGTCGTTGTCGCATGTACAACCGTCCCGGAGAGCCAGGGGTCATTGTGGAGCTGATTATCCCTACGGACGAAACCGAACCGCAAGAGGTTGATCAACCGAGGCGTAGGCAACAACTCCCGGCAGGCTAAACGCCACACGTCCGTAACCCAAAAAACATCACGATACAACAAACGACTTACGATCCCGACGCCTGACTCAGTACATCCGGCGGGCAGGCCGTCGACGGCGCCATCGAGTAGCCGTTGCGCCGCGCCCACTGCCGGGCCACAATTTCGTCTGGATAATATGGCGGCACGGGCAGAAACAGTCGCGGGGAGACATCTGATGACGCGACGCCAGAGCCCGCGACGCAATGCGACGGAAGCGGCGCCTCGCTACCGTCTCCCAGTTCGGGAAGTTGAATGCGTTCTGCAGCGCTCGCAGGAAGCGGTAGCACGGCCAACCTCCAGGCGCCGGGCCTGGTCGTGGCGTCTGGCACGTACCCCAGGCGCGCTATAGCATGCTGGGGCGCGCTAACGAGGAAAAGATCTGTGCGCGTGGCTCCGCAATCGCTGCCACCGACGCTGCGTGGCAAACACACTTCTTTTTCTTCGATGCCCGCCGGTCGCTCGAATTCGCGCGACGGCACCGCGCCGTTCACACGCAGGCTCTGCTGCAGTCCCGGATCGGCGTAGATCCGTTCGACGATATAGCGCCACACAGGAGCGGCGCTTGCGAGCCCAGAAGAGTTTTTCATCGGATGCCCGCCGCTGTTACCAAACCAGACGCCGGCGACGACGCCCGGCGTGTAGCCGATGGTCCAGTTATCGCGATAATCGTTGGTCGTACCCGTCTTCGCCGCCGCGGGGAATGGCAAATTGAGCGGGTTGTTACGACCCATTGCCGGCGCGCGCGCCGCGTCGTCGTCCAGAATATCCGTAAGAATGTAAGCAATGCGCGCATCCAGGGCGTTTACCGGCGGCACACGGTCGTTTTGCGCATCATAGATGGTTCGTCCGTGCCCATCCACAATGCGCAGGACGGGCGTCAGACGTGGACGGCGACCCATGTTTGCCAGAGTCGCGTAAGCGTGACTCAATTCCAGCAACGTCACTTCTCCACCGCCCAGTGTCAGGGCCAATCCATAGTGACCAGGTGATTTGTCCAACGACTCAACGCCCATCTTGCGTGCCGTGGCGATCATATTTCCTATCCCGATGTCACGGATTACCTGGATAGGTGGAATGTTATAGCTATTCGCCAGTGCGTCGCGAAGCAAGACCGGTCCATGGAAACGGCCATCGTAATTGGTAGGGACAAAGGAGTCACCATCCCCGCCCACGACCTTGATAGGCACGTCCCACAATACGTCGCCCGTCGTCCAGCCCTGCTCCAGCGCCGCGGCATAGGTAATGGGTTTGATGCTGCTTCCCGGCTGCCTTGGACTAAGGGCCACGTTGACCTGTCCGTCAATCTCCTCATTGAAATAGTCCAGGCTACCGACCATTGCTAGAACCTCGCCGCTGGCCGGTTTTATCACAACGGCGGCGCCGTTATTGACGTCGTGTCGCGCTGCCCGCGCTGCGACTTGGTCGCGCAAGGCCTGCTGCGCCACCGTTTGAATGTTTAGGTCCAGACTGGTCGTGATTTGCCACCCCCCGCGCGTAAGGGCGTCGGCGCCGTAGCGCTCCTCTAGCAAGCGCTGCACGTATATTACAAAGTGCGGCGCTCGCAAGGTTTCACGCAGCGAACGATCGCCTGTATTGTCGGGCAGCAGCGGCTGCAGACGCAGCGGCGCCCCTTGCGCCACAAGCGCATCAATCTCTGTGGCAAACCCTTCGTCGACCATAAGCTGCAATACAAACGCCTGTCGCGCCTTTGCCGCCTCAATATTGCGGTAGGGATCCAGTTGCACGGGCGATTGCGGTAGACCCGCCAGAAACGCAGCCTCGCCCATGGTCAGATCGGCAGCAGCTTTACCAAAGTAAGTCTGTGCCGCCGCTTCAATGCCGTAAGCAAGGTTGCCGTAGTAGATCTCATTCAGATACATGGTAAGGATATCGCGCTTGCTACGCTGTTGGGTCAGGATAAATGCCAGGAACACCTCGCGGAATTTGCGCTCGTAGTTAACGTTTACCCGTTCCTCGTAACTGAAGGCGACGTGCCGAACCAGCTGCTGGGTGATGGTGCTGGCGCCGGCGGGGCGACCGCCTTCATTGCGCAAATTGCTGATCAGTGCAGCCACAATCGCCGGTGCGTCAAAGCCGGGATTCTGCCAGAATGTGTCATCCTCGACGGCAATCGTGGCCTCGATGACCACACGCGGAATCTCTTCATAGTCTAGCCAACGCCGCTTTTCCGCAGTCTCCAACTCGAACAACAACTGTCCATTTCGATCAAAAAAGCGAGGTACGCCGCCAGGTCCGCTCCCCTGGTAGCTCACCACACGGTCGATGGCGCCGGCAAGTTGGTTGTTCAGATAGGCGTAACCGATGCCCAGCCCCACCACACCCAACAGCCCACAGATCAGGCCCGCCTGTAGACCAAAGACAAACAAGCGCCAGCCAAAACGTAGCATGACCTGCGCGCAGCCCAACTCTGCCGCTTCGGACGTTTCCATCGAGTCGCGTAGCAATCGCATGTCTTAATCGTAACCGGTCAGCAGCGTCAGTCAATAAGACATTTGGAAGGGCGAGTAGATCCGGTTGGATAAGGTGCAGATTCTCGAGAAGGTAGGGTTATTCCCTATGGCAAAGGGCGCTTCTTTGGTGGATGATAAATGCGATGAAGAAGACGTGTCTTCAGCGGCAGCCTGTCGCCAGTTGCGTGCGGTCGCCCCGACACGCGGGGTTTCCAGGCAAGTAAGTACGATATGATAATAGGAGAAAGCTATATGATGGGTCCCGCTAATGGGCAGGCGGCGTCGACGATGCTGCCTGAGACAGACAGTCTTGAACGTGATGATTATGACATCATCACGGAGAATCTCACGCGCAAATACGGGGACGAGTTCGCCGTGCAAGATCTCACGATGCAAGTGGCGCATGGTTCCATTTTTGGCTTTATTGGCCCTAGCGGCTCTGGGAAAACAACCACCATCCGCATGCTAACCGGTATTCATATGCCAACGAGTGGGTCGGTCTCAGTCTTAGGAGAGAATCCGGCGCGCTTCAGCCAGGCTATGCGCGCGCGCATCGGTTACTTGCCCCAACTCTTTGTCCTCTACCCCGATCTGACCGTCTGGGAAAACCTAAATTTTGCGGCGTCTCTCTATGGCATGCCGCTGCGTCGCAATGCCAGACTCAACGAAGTGCTTCAGTTCGTGGAGCTGAGTGACGATCGCAAAAAACTGGCGCGCGACATCAGCGGCGGCATGCAGCGCCGCCTCAGCCTGGCGGCGACGCTGGTGCACGAACCGGACCTTCTGTTTCTGGACGAGCCCACTGCCGGCATTGACCCTGTCCTTAGGCGCAAGTTTTGGGACCGGTTTGGACAGCTGCGTGAGGATGGGCGCACCCTCTTCGTCACCACACAGTACGTGAGCGAGAGCAACTACTGCGACTACGTGGGCATATTGCACCGGGGCCGCCTGTTGATGGTCGATACGCCCCAAGGTCTCCGATACCGCGCTTATGGCGGCGACATTGTCGATCTGATTGCGACGGAGCGCATTACGTATGAGCAACGACACGTCCTGGAAGAGCTGGAATACGTTCACCGACCTCCCGAGCGCGTGTCAGACCGGCATCTCAGACTAATCGTAGACGAAGCCGCGACCGCCGTTATGAAGCTAGTGTCCTGGTGTGAAGAGCGCGGCATAACCGTGGATTCCGTGGAAGAGTACCAGCCGCCGTTCGACGACGTTTTTGTGACTCTAGTGGAGGATAATTCGGCCGATGAAAGGAATTCTTAACAACATCTGGCGCTTCTTCGTTCGTGTTTCCGCATTCCTGCGCAAAGAAATCTTTGTCATCGTGCGCCAACCGCGCCTTATCCTCACGCTTGTGCTTGGGCCGTTCCTGATTCTTTTACTTTTCGGGCTCGGCTACCGCTCAACAGCCGACCCATTGCGCACGCTGTTTGTCGCCGAACAAGACAATGCGTTCTTGCCCTATCTCGACGAGTATACAAGCCAGATGGGCCCCCTCATCGACAACCGCGGCGCGGTTTCGTCGCTTGCCGACGGCCTCCGCGACCTCAGGCAGGAGAACGTCGACCTCGTCTTGCGCCTGCCCGAGAACCCGGTTGAAGATGTGCGCAACAGCCAGCACCCCGTATTCACCCTGTACCATAATGAGATCGATCCTTACCAGGTGGAGTACGTCAACGTCTTTTCACGCATCTTTGCCGACCAGGTCAACCGGCGTGTGCTGACAGACGTTGCGGCGCGTAGCCAGGGTGAGAGCGCCTCCGTACAAGAATCCGCGAGCACGACGCGTGAAGCGGCAACGGAGATGCGTCAGGCGCTCGAACGTGGTGACCGCACAACGGCAACGTTGCAGCAGAGAGAGTTATCTCGCGAGTTGGATCTGCTGGCGCTCACGCTGGGAGCCAGCACACGCCTGATTGGCAATTTGGAAGAGCAGTACGGCAATAACGAAGGTGAGGAAAACAGCCTGGCGCAACGACTCGACTCTTTACAGGAGCAGACGGAAGCGCTTTCGACGATAGCGGAGCGCGCGGATGGCGATTACTCTGAGGAGAGCGAGCGCGTGCGCCGCATCGAAGAGGATGCAGCGGAGTTGGAAGAGGTGCTCAGCGAATTTCGTAGTATCGAACCCTCCGTCCTGGCAAGTCCCTTTGACGCCGAAGTACAGGCCGTGTCGCCGCGGCAATTAAATTTCTCCGATTTCTACGTGCCCTCGGCCATTGCCCTGCTGGCGCAACATATGGCGCTCACATTTGCCGCGCTGTCCATCGTCCGCGATGAGCGCGAGGGCGCCATGGAGCTGTTTCGAGTCTCGCCGCTGGCGCCAATTGAGGGGCTGCTTGGAAAATACATCAGTTACTTTATCCTGACCGGCCTGCTGCTGGCGATTCTCACGGCGCTCAGTCTATTTGGCCTGCAGGTCCCCATGCTTGGCGATTGGACCATTTACACAGCGACGCTGGCCGCACTCGTCTTTGCCTCACTCGGCGCGGGATTCGTCATCTCGCTGCTTTCAGACACCACCAGCGAGGCCGTTCAATACTCCATGATCGTGCTGCTGGCAAGTATCTTTTTTGGCGGCTTTTTCCTGGGCCTGGAGTTGTTGCAGCCCTACGTGCGCGTCGTCTCCTGGGCGCTTCCGGCAACTTATGGCACACAACTGCTGCAGAACACGATGTTGCGCGGCGTGTTCACAACCTCTGACACTGTGCTTCTGCTGGGGCTGACGGGCATGGGTCTTTTCTTCTTTCTCTTGGCATTGGTCATGTTGCACCGTAAAATGGTCCAACAATAAGCATCCTGGAGTACGTCGTGCAAAAACGCTGGCAAACCATTAAAGAGTGCCTTGACGGTTACTCTGAAATTCTAATCGTCCTACACGACGATCCCGATCCCGACGCGGTAGCCTCGGGTGAAGCATTCCGCTTTCTGCTCTCGGAGCGGTTGCAGATGCGGGGAGAAATCGTCTACCGTGGTGTAATCGGCCGCGCCGAAAACCGCGCCCTCGTAGACTTCCTTGCACCGCAGATGGAGACGTTGCCGGACGACGCCACGCCGCAGAAGCGTCCTCAGCAGGCCGTAGCGCTGTTGGACACTCAGCCTGGTGCCGGCAACAGTCCCCTTCCCGCAGATTATCCGGTCAACCTTGTTATTGACCATCACACGGATCGTGAGGACGGCGCCGGCCGCTTCCGCGACATTCGTCCCTGGATTGGCGCCTTATCTACCATCATCACCCAGTACTTGCAGGCTGCAGAACTTAAACCGTCGATGCGTATTGCGACGGCGCTCTTTTACGGGATCAAGACAGATACAAAAGCGCTCAGCCGCGACGCGAGCGCAGCCGACGTTTCCGCCTACTTCCATCTCTTAGAATTCGTGGATGTCGACGCCCTGGTTGAGATTGAAAACGCCCAAGTGCCGGCGGAATATTTCAAGAGTCTTTCCGAGGCGATGCAATCTGCGCGGGTCTACGACGGCGTCGTCTTTACGTTTCTGGGCCAATCCAATTACCCTGACTTGACCGCGGAGGTCGCCGACTTACTGCTGCGACTGGAAGGTGTGCGCTGGGTCGTTTGCATGGGCGCCTATGAAAACCAGCTTTACCTCTCTGTGCGTGCGCGTTCGGACGAAGTTGACGCCGATGAGCTGGCGAAGGAAATTATTGGAGAGTCAGGTACAGCCGGGGGCCGAAACACGCTGGCAGGGGGGCAATTGCCGCTAAACGGCGCCGATGCGCAACAAATGGCCGAGCAGATTCGTCTAAGAACGCTTGCCTACCTGGAAGTCCCCGCGTCCCTGGAAGGTCAGCTTCTCGTTCCCTGATGCCGACGTTTGAAACGGTCTTCTCAGACTTCTTCTTTAGTCTACGTAACCTGACGCCGCTACAAGCGCTGGATATCGCGCTGGTGGCCCTCGTATTTTTCGTGCTGCTAAATCTGTTACGCCGTAGCAGGGCCACTGTATTACTTCGTGGCACCCTCGTGCTAATTGTGCTCTTCTTCGTCGTCACCCTCTTTCTGCCGCTATCCACCTTTCGTTACATTCTGGAACTGGCCCTGATTGCCACACTGATCGCTATTCCCGTCATCTTTCAGCCAGAACTTCGCCGGCTGCTGGAGGAGTTGGGGCGGCGCGTTGGCAGCCTAAACCTGCAACGAGTTGGCGCAGAAACGACGCTAAAACCGGTGTCAACAGCCGTGGAGAATTTGGCGGAGCGCCGTACGGGCGCGCTCGTTGTTCTGGAAGGCAACGACGACTTGAGTAGCCTGATGGAGACGGGTGTCCCCATCCACAGCGACCTTACCAGCGAGTTGCTACAAACGATATTCTACGATGGCACGCCCCTACACGATGGGGCGGTGCTCGTTCGCGGTAATCGCGTGCTGGCCGCCGGGTGTGTGTTGCCGGTCAGCAATCGCAACTTGTACGCGGGCCAGCGGCGGCTGGGAACCAGGCATCGTGCAGCGCTGGGTCTGGCAGAGACCAGCGACGCGCTGATAGTCGTGGTCAGCGAGGAAACCGGCGCCATTTCCGTCGCGCGCGATGGCCAGTTGCATGCAGACATTGAGAAAACCGAGCTGCGCGATCAGATCCACAGCTTCTACCGGCGCGAGGAGGAGCAGGAAGAGGGACCGGTGCTACGCCACGTCTGGGAACAGTTCCGGCAGTGGGCCGTTTCCGGGATACACGTGCCGCGCCCCGGAGACCGCCTGCCCACGCTAATGGTACTACTGCTCTCAATACTGATAGCGTTAGCGACCTGGTCCTTCATCATCCAGCAAACGAACCCCATCCGCCAGGTACAAGTCGACAGTATCCCCTTGCAGGTGACAAATCTTCCACCACAAACGACACTAGAATCAGAGCCCCCAGACTCCATCTCGGCCATTGTCAAGGCCCCCAACGACACCATTGACTCGCTGGGGCCAAGAACGTTTCAGGGGCAAATTTCTTTGGCAGGGCTTACACCGGGCTTACACCGGGCGCCTGTATCCATTGACTCCAGTGTTAGTCCAGTACAGATCGTATCCATGGATCCTGCCAACATAGACATTGAACTCGTGGAAATCATCACGCGCACGATAGAGGTGCAATTAGAAGAGGAGAGTGTGCAGCTACCGTCGCCGGCGCTTGAACTGAGCGATACACCCGTCATCACACCGACGGAGGTCACTGTTTCGGGCGCTGCGCCGCTGGTGCAGTCGATCGACCATGCCACTGTCGAATTTCCCCCAATTGAGGCCAGCGGCGAAATGCAACGCATGCAAGCGGTCAACCTAGTGGATGAGGAGGGTCAGGTTGTCGAGGAATTGGAAGTGGAACCGGAACAGGTTCAAATACGCGTCACCGTTAGACAACGGGAAGACGCGCGCGACGCGGCCGTACAGGCCGTTACGGAGGGCACAGTTCCCGAAGGCTACCGTCTGGTAGAACTACTCGTACAACCAGAGCGCGTGACGTTACTGGGCAGCGAAGAAGCATTGGCCGGCATCGGGAATGTCGTAGAGACGTTGCCCGTTGACTTGAGCCAGGCCGTGGACGATATCAGAATTCAGATGCCGCTCGATATACCGTTGAATGTAGATGTGGTCGGGCCGCAGGGGAATACCGTGCGCTCGGTGTTGGTCACCGTGGACGTCGAAGAGCGGACCGGAAACCGCACGCTGAGTCGCTCCGTAGAAGTGGAGGGATCGGCCGGCCTGGAAATACAGGTCGAGCCCGACGTGGTCGAGCTACTGGTGCGCGGACCGCTGCCCCTCTTGGAAGAGATCGACGCACAGCCGCGTCTGGTGCGCGTGGTCGTCGAAGCCACCGATCTTACGGAGCTGCAGGAGGGAGAATCCGTCGTCGTTACGCCACGCGTTGTTCTCCCTGATGGACTCCGCGCCCAGTTGACGCCCTCGCAGATAAGGGTAATAGTGCCGTGAACAACGTAAGACGCCCTTAACAATCTGATTTACCGACACTTCAACAGTCTGCTGTCTGCCATCCCACCTTACAATACTTGCCGCCCCCTCCACCAATCTACTAAAATGTCTCCATGCTAGAGTTACCCATCTATACCATCGGCTATGGAGCCCGCGAGATTGAAGAATTCATCGCCGTGCTCAAAGATCACGAAATCACCTATCTAATCGACATCCGCTCCAAGCCATATTCTCGCTACAAACCTGATTTTTCTAAAGAGCCTTTTTCCGCTCACTTAGAGCGCGCCGGCATCCGCTACGTCTTCATGGGCGACACGCTCGGTGGACAACCTGACGACCAAAGTTGCTACGTTGATGGCAAGGTCGTTTATGAAAAAGTCGCCGCCACATCATTTTACCGGAAGGGAATCGCGCGACTTGAAGAGGCGTTTCGCCAGCAACTCCCGGTGGCCCTCATGTGCAGCGAAGGTAAACCTCAACAGTGTCACCGTAGCAAGTTAATTGGCAAGACGTTGGTCGCGGCCGGCATTCCCATCCGGCATATTGACGAAAACGACCGGCTCATCACACACGACGACGTTATGCGGCGCATCGACGGCGGACAGCCCAGTCTCTTTGGCGACGGCTTCCAAACATTGACCTCTCGCAAACGGTACCAGGTAGACGATGACGATTAAACTTGTAACAATCGGCGTATACGGGTACGACGACGAGCGATTTTTTCGAGACCTGCGAGAAGCAAAGGTCGACACATTTTGCGATGTGCGTTGGCGGCGCGGCGTGCGCGGCGCAAAATACGCTTTTGCCAACAGCAAACGACTGCAGGCGCGCCTGGATGAACTGGGCATCCGCTACCTGCACCGGCGCGATCTGGCCCCTCCGCCTGACGTGCGCAAGAAGCAGGCCGA
>CAYSMQ010000030.1:18985-20646 GCA_964432035.1 uncultured Ardenticatenaceae bacterium | reverse complement strand
GGCGGACGTCAATCTAAAGGCAGCGCACAGCGTCGTCGCCACCCTGCAGGCGCGCGGCATACCCGCCGAGGTCTTCTCCGAGTTTGATCCCCGGCTGGAAGCCTATTCGGGAACGGCTATGGTTTCTATCCACGCCGACTCCTGCGACTATATCAACGATTTGGCTACCGGCTTCAAGATTTCCGGCTCGCCACAGACCGATTCCAGCGATCTCTCGGTTTGCATGGAAAACAAATATCAATCGGTCACGGGCCTACCCTATCACGCCAACACGATCACCGACGACATGCGTAATTACCACGCCTTCCGTGAGATCGGGCCCGGCGTCCCCGCCATTATCATCGAAATCGGCTTCATGAATCTTGATCGCGAATTACTGACGACCAATGCAGACGTACCTGCTCAAGGCATTGTCGACGGCATCGTCTGTTTCCTGGCAACCAGACAGTCAATTGCAGAAGGGAGTGGTCCATGAGCGTTGAATCGGCAAGAATGTCAGCCGCCCAGGCAGCCATCCGCGCCGGCAAGAAGCAACAAGCCCGCGACCTGCTCCACGAGGAGCTCGAACACAATCCCCACAATTTCCGCGCCTGGCTCTGGCTGGGCGGGTTAGCCGGTTCCGCGCAAGCCAGCCTGGAGTACGTACGCCAGGCCCAGCAACTTAATCCCGACGACGTCGGCGTGCAGAAGGCCCTCGATTGGGCCCAGAAGCGTCTGGCGCGGGAGAATGCCAGACAGAAACCCGCGCCGCCGGCTTCCGGAACAGAAGAGCCCGTAGCCACCGCCGTGCAGCAGCCTGATGCTTCTCAGCGCGTCGAGAGTTTGCGAGAGAAGCAGCGCCAGGCCGAGGTAGAGGAAGCTCCGCGCTCGCGCCGCCGGCTTGCGGTAGTTGCCGTGCTCCTCATCCTGGTTGCCGCGGCCCTCGTCGCCGGCTTTGTTTGGAGAGATGCCGCCACGCGCCTGGTTGCGCCGCCCGCTGCCCCAGACACGGTAGACGCAGAAACAGTCGCCGCCACGCCAACACCGTCACGCCAGACACCAGACAACGAAGGTGCGGAACCGCAACCCGAACAAATCGCGGTGAATTTTGTCAGGGGACAGTTCGCGCCGGGCGCCACAGAGTCGCTCCCTGCAGACGACGCGCCTACTCCGACCCCCACCGCCACGCGCCCGCCACTGGATGCCAAACCGATTAGCAATGCCAACGATGACCCGCGCGCGACCTGGACACTCACCCCTTCGCCCACCTTCACACCAACCGCCACCCCCACGCCCGTGCCTACATTCGTCAGCGAAGACGTCGTGCTGGGCGGCGCCACACGGCCCCAGGGTGTTGGACCCAACGAGCGCTGGATAGACGTTAATTTAACGACGCAACGGCTCGTGGCCTACGAGGGCGATGGGGCCGTCTTTGATTCGCTCATCTCTTCCGGCACCTGGATGTACCCCACCGTCACAGGGCAGTTCCGCGTGTGGTTGCGCTATACAGCGCAAACCATGGACGGACGGCGCCTGGGCTACGACTACTATCTACCCAACGTACCTTACGTGATGTACTTCTACCGCGACTACGCACTTCACGGCACGTACTGGCACAACAACTTCGGCACACCTATGAGCCACGGCTGTGTCAACCTCCCCACACCCGCAGCCGAATGGAT
>CAYSMQ010000030.1:17385-18885 GCA_964432035.1 uncultured Ardenticatenaceae bacterium | reverse complement strand
CTTAATCCGAAAGGTCGCTCGCGATCTCCAGCACTGCCTCTTCCGCTGCTTCGGTGGGGCGCTTGCGGTGCATGGCGACCACCGTCGTAACGTCATTAACAACCTGCTTGGTGTCCTTGACGTTCAATTTGTTGAAAAGAAATTCAAACTGCTCCTGCAGCGCCTGCCCAATGCGCTCTTTGGCGCCGCCGTCAAGATCCCACCACTGCTGCTTAAGGGCGCCAAACGCCTTCTTGCGCGTCGAATAGAGGAACTGCTCTTCCGTCTGATCCTCTTTCCACTCCGAGCTACGATGCTCGTGCAGGTGCGCGTACGCTGCATCCACCATCTCCTGTGGCGCTTCGTCGTATATGATATTCTGAAAACCTGTCGCCAGGTGGATTTCCACCGCGCCAACCTCGGGGAATTTATTAAAGGCGCTGGGCGGTAAGGTCGACGCGCCATGCTGCACCGCGCCCCCAAGTCCGTACTCATCGCGCGCAATGCGGCTCAACTCTTGCAACGTTTCAAAATCGACATTGACGCTAGCCAGGGTGCCATCCGGTAGCACAACGCCGCCGTGGCTGGTTCCTGTCTGCACCGAAATCTTGGAGATTCCCTGAACGTCCTCGCCAAGCGTTTTTAGATACCCGTCCATGTAGGCCCTTAGCTCGGGTACGGTTGAGTTCTTCTCACCCACTTCGCCAATCTCGCCGCCCAGCGAAATGGTGACGCCTTCCGGCTCCAATTCGCGCACGAACTGCGTCAGCTCAGCCGACAGCTGGTAGTTAACCTTCTGTTGCTCGTCCAGGTCCTCTTTACTCAGGTCGACCAACGTGGAGGTGTCTATGTCGATGTTGAAGAAGCCGCCGGCAATCGCTTCCTTAATCAGGTCGCGAACCGCGCCAACTTCCTTCTCTCCATTACCGGCATACCCTTTGGCCGAAACCTGGAAGTGGTCACCCTGCACGAACAGGGGACCACGGAAGCCTTCCTTTATGGCAGCGCCAATAAGTGAAGAAACATACTCGGCCGGCCGCTGGTCCGTATAGCCAATTTCGGAGCGAGCAATTTCAAAGATGAGCGCCCCGACGTCTAGCTTGTTCGCTGCCCTGAAAATGGCGCGCGACATATCGTAGTTTATGCCGCGCACGTTGATAGCCGGTACGGTGAAGTTGGCAGGAACGTCGCCGCGGCCGATGGCCATGTATAGTTCGTGAATAGATGACGGCTGAATGCCCAGCTTCTGGCCCAGCTCCCAAAGCACCCAACGCGCCGTGGTACGCGTCAGGTCTTCGCCAAACACTGCCGTGTAAACCAAATCGCCAACGCGCTCGCGTAAGCGTGATTCGTCGGCGACGCTGACGTTGTCGCCATCCACGACGACTGCACCTTCAAGGTGCTCCAATAACTCTTGCACCGTTTCAGCTTTCATTTGCCTGCTCCTTACGGTATTATTCTTGTCCTGATGGGTATTTGCTCGTCCGGTAAACGGCCAAAGCGTTTTTGGGTCCCGGAAGA
>CAYSMQ010000030.1:0-17360 GCA_964432035.1 uncultured Ardenticatenaceae bacterium | reverse complement strand
TTGCACTCCTAATTCTTATTATAGTCGCTTGAGGTCAATTGCCAATTGGCCATTTCCTCTCACGCAGGAGAGCCTATGAATCTGCTAGAGCACGCTATCGCCATCGCCTTGGACGTTCACAGTGGCCAACAGGATCGTTATGGGCGTCCCTACATCTTACACTCCCTGCACGTCATGTTACAAATGGACACCCAGGAAGAAATGATCGCCGCCGTACTTCATGACGTCGTGGAGGATTCGGAAACGACGCTGGACGACTTACGCGCGCAGGGCTTCCCAGAAGATATTCTGCGTGCTGTCGATTTACTGACCCATGACAAGAGCGCGATGTCCTATGACGCCTATGTGCAGCGGCTCAAGCCCAATCCTATCGCGCGCAAAATAAAACTGGCCGATCTACAACACAATATGGACATTCGTCGCCTGAGACAAGTCAATCCCGACGACGCCGCGCGTCTGGAAAAGTACCATCGCGCCTGGCGCACGTTGACCGGCGACGCTGAACAGAAGAATAGCTAATAGAAAGGAACCAACAGTGGCCCAGGAAGACGCCATCCGCGAACTCACAGACGACTGTGTTGATTTTTTACAGCGCCTCATTCAGACGCCAAGCATGCCGGGCGAGGAAGAAGCCATTGCCCGCCTCATCGCCGATGAGTTGCAGCGTCTGCAATTTGATGACGTGTGGATTGACGAGATCGGAAACGTCTGTGGGCGAATCCATGGACAGAATCGCTCGCTGCCCGCGCTCGTGCTGAACACGCACCTCGATCACGTCGATCCCGGCGACCGTGCGCTGTGGTCCGAGCCACCTTACTCTGGCGCGATCGTCGACGGCCTTGTTATCGGTCGCGGCGCCAGCGATATCAAGGGTCCCCTCGCCGTGCAAGTCTACAGCATGGCAGGGCTCATACGTCGCCGGCAACATCCGCGTCGCGACATCGTTTTCACCGGCGTTGTCCAGGAAGAAGTCGGCGGCGCCGGCGCGTTACACTGGATCGAAACCCTGGACTACCCGGTTGGTCTGATTGTTCTAGGCGAGCCATCTTCAAATGAATTGAGTCTCGGCCATCGCGGCATGTTGTCGCTGTGGATCACGTTTCAGGGCCGTTCGGTTCATGCCAGCGTGCCTGAATCCGGAAGCAACCCCAACTACTCCCTGGCAACCTTCCTCCAGCGCCTTGAGTCGGCGCAAGAAGATTTAAGTGCGCACGAGCTATTGGGAAAGACGACCGTAGCCCCCACAATTATCGAGGTAGATACCAGGAGTAAGAATGTGACACCCGCCTGGACGCGCGTCCTGTTGGACTTTCGCACGTCGTCCGAAAGCCCGCGCAGCCTAACCCAGTTCGTGTCCCGCGTCGCCGAGGATCTATCGCATAGTATTACCCCGGGTTATGCCGGCGAAGATCAGTTGGACTCAGACAAACTCCTACGGGGCTTCTACACGCCACCGGAAAGCGAAGCCGTGCAACGTGCGAGCGCCCTGTTGGCCGAAGGCATGGGCCGCGAGCCACAGCTGATCAGTTACCGCTTTGCCACCGACGGGCGCCACTTTGTCGACCACGGCATTCCCATCGTTGGCTACGCCCCTGGAGACGAAGACCAGGCGCACATCGCCGGCGAGAGCATCTCCATCGCCTCCATCGAGGAGAGCCTGCGCGGACATCTGCGGCTGTTAGCAGGGTACTAGAGCTCCAAAGCCGAGTCTATCCCTGACATCCGGGAATGAAAGGAGATCGGTGTCATGAACAATCATGCCCACAACGGCGTAGACCTGAGTATGTTTGAGGCGCATCCTGAGGAACCCATTGACTACCTGATGGACATTCCCTATGCCGCGACCGACAATCCCCGCCAGCGACTAGACCTTTACGTGCCGCGGAGCCAGGCTTCTAAATCACTTCCCGTCCTCGTGGGTATTCACGGCGGCGCGTGGCAGCATGGCGACAAAGCCGGTGGCGCCGGCGCACTGGCACCCTTTGTGCGAACCGGCGCCTACGCCGGAGTCTCCATCGGATACCGGCTGACCAACGAAGCGATCTGGCCCGCACAGCTTCAAGACTGCAAGGCAGCCATTCGCTGGATCCACGCCCACGCTGCCGAGCTGGGGCTGAACGCACAGCGCATCGCCGCGTGGGGTGGCAGCGCTGGCGGACAGCTGGCACTCATGTTGGGATTCACCGCCAACATGTCTAACCTGGAAGGCGATCTCGGTCGGCACGCGAGCGTGAGCAGCAGAATCTCTGCAGTAGTCAACCTTTTTGCTCCTACTGATCTCCTAGCCCTCATCGACTCGAAGAGTGAAATTGACCGTACCGATCCGCAGTCACCGGAAGCGCTCCTACTTGGCGGCCCATTGCAGGACAACCCCGAAAAAGCTCGCGCCGCTTCGCCCATCACCTATGTCCACTCCGGCGCGCCGCCGGTGCTCACCGTGCACGGCGATGCCGATCCGCTCATCCCCTACGATCAGGCCCTGCGCCTTAACGAGGCGCTCAAATTCGCCGGCGTGCCCAACCCCCTCATTACCGTAATTGGCGGCGCTCACGGCGGATTTCCGGATGAGGTGATGGAACGGGTCGCCACCTTTTTGTCTCGCGAGCTGCTGGGTCAGGACGTCGCGCTCTCCACAGAGCCCGTAACCCAAGTATCCTCTGCGCAGTGATACGCTAGTCCATGCAAGTAGCGGCGCTCGGTGTCTTTTTCTTGTCGCTGCTAAAATAATCAGCGTGCGGTCACCAGCGCCAGCACAAGGGCCATGACTACCAGCGCCGGCAGGACGGGCAGCGCCGTCCGCACGTGAAACATGTAATCTTCGTACTCTGGCATTCCCTCGGTGCCCGGCAAAATGACAAAGTCTGGCTTGAAAGTCATCATGATCAGCCAGTCGACGATCACCACGTCATAAACCCAAAAGAAAAGCAGCAATCCAAAGGCGTTCTTGAACGCCACCATGAAGGGCAGATGCCCGCCATTGCCTTTTTTCAGCGCCTGGTTAGAGCGGATGATTCCGCCAAACAAGACGAGAAAAAACGGGATGCCGAACAAGATCGACTCCCGCTTCGCTTGCGGGCTCTTTGGACGCCCATACTTCTCTTGAATCGCCGGCGGATAATCCTGCAACCAGATTTCTGCATTACGGTACAGCGAACCATAGATTATCATCGTCAAGAGCCCGCTGATAAGTGATCCGTCACGGATTAGTTGTTTCAAAGATTGCGTTTCTACTTTTTCCATCGAAAACTCCTCGAGCAGGCCACGACCACTAGCTGGACAGCATCAACGTCTCTCGCGCCAGTTGCCTGCCGTCCGGCGTGAGCAATAACCGCCCATTGTCCCGCTCCACCAGGCCTCGGCGCTGGGCCCGTTGCACCACCTCTGCGGCAAACGGCGCCTGCCACCGCAGGTGGTGGCTCAGGTGGTCCAGCCGATTTTCTTCTGCCGCTGCTGCCGTTCCTTCATGATTGAGTAGATGAATGGCCAGCGCCGCCTGTGCAAACTCCCACTTCTGTCGCGCGCGCCGCCGCGCCAGAGCCACAATGCCCCGATCCGGCGCCAATAGAAAAACGACGCCGAAGAGGAGGCCCAATACCGTAGCCATTGAGCCGGCAATGTTGGCATCCAGCCAGTGCGCCAACCAGTACCCGCTAACGGCGCCGACCGCAGCGAAAACAACACTGAGAGCGAGCATGTTCGGCAGTCGGTCCGTCAGTAGATAGGCGCTGACCGGCGGCGCGATCATCAGCGCCACCACCAGAATGGAACCGACCGTATCGAACGCGCCCACGGCTGTAACAGACACCAGCCCCATTAATGCATAATGAATTATTCCCGGCGAAAAGCCAAGGGCCGCTGCCAATCCGGCGTCAAACGTCGCCAGTTTTAACTCCTTATAGAAGAGCACGATGAAAATGAGATTGAGGAGGAGAATGCCGAGCATGCTATAGAGAGCAATGGGGCCCACATCGCGCCCACCAAGGACCAGCCGGTCGAACGGCGCAAACGCCAGCTCACCCAACAGCACGGCGTCCGTATCCAGGTGCACGTCCCCCGCAAAACGTGAGATGAGTATGACGGCAAGGCTAAACAGGGCCGGAAAGACAAGTCCAATCGCCGCATCTTCGCGCACCAGGCGCGTGCGATTCAAGAGCTCTACGAGGCTCACGGTAATGACGCCCATCACCGCCGCGCCCACGATTAACAGCGGCGAGTTGATATCTTCCACCAGAAAGAAGCCGATGACGATGCCCAACAGCACTGTGTGGCTGATGGCGTCGCTCATCATCGCCATGCGCCGCAGCACCAGAAAGACGCCGGGCAGCGCGCAAGCCACGGCAACCACGACGGCGATGAGTTGAATTTCAAGCTGCGTTACAGACATCGCCTAAACCTCCTCCATTTCCGCGGCGACGCGTCGCGCCTCGCGCATTCCTGCCGGCGTCAGCGCCCAACGGCTCTCGCCCTCTTTGCGCACCAAACCTCGTTCCTGCAACTGGCGCAAGGTGTGTTCCACGCCGCCACCGCCCGCACGCATGGTGCGAATCACAGCCGCTTCGTGGGCATGAAAGCTATCATCATGCTGGGTAGCCAATGTGTAAAGGTCGGCAAGCACCGCTTCTGTGCGCAGACGGCGTCTATTGCTCCGCCGGTTCAGCCAGCGCCACAACAAGCCTCGATTGGGCGCCAGCAGAAGTGAGAGCACGACGATGGCGCTAATGACCAGGACAATCGTCGGTCCCGTGGCCAACCCGCCGCTGCTACTGATGAGCGCGCCCACGACGCCGGCAAGCGCGCCAAATAGCGCCGCCAGCAAGACCATCACGCTAAGGCGATTTGTCCACTGCCGCGCCGCAGCCGCTGGCGCCACGACCATGGCGCTCATCAGAACCACACCTACGGCCTGCAAACCGACGACGATGGCAATTACCAGCGTCGTGGTCAACAACGTGTCTATCAGGCGCATCGGGAAGCCGATACTGGCGCCAAAATCGGGATCGAAACTAAGCAGCTTGAACTCTTTCCAAAACAAAAACATTAGAACTAGCGCCACGCTACCCAGTAGCGCCATGGCGATGACATCGCGCTCTAAGAGCGCCGCTGCCTGTCCGAAAAGATAACTGTTGAGGCCGGCCTGGTTGGCATCGGGGATGCGCTGCACGTAGGTTAGGAGCAACAAGCCAAATCCAAAAAACACCGAAAGCACCAAACCCAACGCGCTATCTTGCTTGACGCGCGTGTAGCGCACAATGGCCGTCATCGTCAGAGTGGCAATCCAACCCGCCACCAGTGCGCCCAGCAGCAGCACAAAGGAAAACTTGCTCCTCGTCAGGATAAAGGCGATGACGATGCCCGGCAACGCGGCATGGGACATGGCATCGCCGAGCAGACTCTGCTTTCGCAGCACCGCAAAGGAGCCCAGCGACCCGCTGACCACACCTAACACGGCGGAGCCCATGGCAACGGTGCGCAGCGTATAATCAAACAGCAAATCCTGTAACAGCGCCGACAAGTCCACTAGAGTGCTCCATGTGGCTGAACCGCCACCGGGTCAATGTCGCCGGACGATGGCGCGCTGTCCCCGCTCGATTCCAGGAAGGCCACGCGTCCACCGTACGTCGCCCGTAGATTCTCTTCGGTAAAAACCTGCGCTACCGGTCCGCTGGCAACGCAGCGTACGTTGAGCAGGGTGACGTAATCAAAGTATTCCGGCACGGTCTGCAAATCGTGGTGTACGGCGACGACCGTGCGCTCCGCGGCGCTCAACTCTTTCAGAAGCGTGATGATGGCTCGCTCGGTAGTGGCGTCAACGCCCTGGAACGGTTCATCCATAAAGTAGATCTGCGCGTCCTGCACCAATGCGCGCGCCAGGAACACGCGCTGCTGCTGACCGCCTGAAAGCTGGCTGATCTGCCGCTCGGCAAAGCGCGCCATCCCTACCTTTTCTAGCGCTTCGCGCGCCAGCCGGTCATCGTCCCGTCCCGGACGCCGGACCCAGCCAAGGTGACCGTAGCGGCCCATCATTACCACGTCGAGGACGCTCGTGGGAAAGTCCCAGTCGACGCTGCCCCGTTGCGGCACATAACCGACCAGTTGACGCTGCTCTTTGAACGGCTTGCCATAGATAGACACCGTGCCCGCCGCGGGCTCGATCAGGCCCATAATTGACTTGATAAGCGTCGTCTTGCCCGCGCCGTTTGGGCCCACGATGGCCATCAGCGTTCCTTCTATAACATCCATGTCCACGTCCCAAAGGACCGGCTTTTCCTGATACGCAACCGTCAGATCGGCTACTTCAATCGCGACACGTCTATCTTCCACCAGTTGACTCCTAATTGTTTCTAACTGTTGTGTGTGCTACCCCGACTCTGGATGTGGGTTACGCAGTAGCCGCGCCCCGTTTAACGTCACCAGCAGGGACGCGCCCATGTCTGCCAGCACCGCCATCCACAGCGTGCCCATGCCTAACAAAACGATGACCAAAAAGACGGCCTTGATCGCCAAACTCAGGCCAATGTTGGCGCGGATCGTGCGCATCGTCGCCCGGCTAAGCTTAAAGGCAAACGGCAGACGGGTCAGATCGTCGGCCATAAGCGCTATGTCGGCCGTTTCCATGGCCTGCGCCGTCCCCGCCGCGCCCATAGCAATGCCCACGGTCGACGTCGCCAACGCGGGGGCATCGTTTATGCCATCGCCGACCATGGCCACTGCGCCGTACTTGTCCAGCAGTCCCTGGATGGCGCTAACTTTATCTTCGGGCAAGAGGTTGGCGCGTACATCTGTCACGCCTACCTCGCTCGCCACCGTCCTCGCCGTCTCGTCGTCATCGCCGGTGAGCATGATCACGTGGCGCAGCCCCTGGCGCTGCAGACTGGCGATTGTCTCCGCGCTTGAGCCGCGAATCGCGTCGGCGACAGTAATGAAACCCAGATATTCGTCATCGACCGCAACCAGCAAGGACGTGTGTCCCGCCCTTGACGCAGCCTCTAATTGGGCGCAGGAGTGTGGCGTGTGCGAAAAATGCTCGTCGAAATAGCGGTGACTACCGATTACAACGTCGTGCCCGTTAACGTTGCCCGTAATCCCCTGCCCTGTCACGGCGGTCACGCCACTCGCGCGCGCGAAGCGATGTTGCAGCTCCCGTTCGCCCGCCGCCTCAACCACGGCGTGCGCCAGCGGATGCTCGCTCTGCTGCTCCACAGCGCCGGCAAGCGCCAACATATCGTCGCAGTTGACGCAGGAATCTGCCGCGCCGTTGTCGCAACCAACCGACTTCACGGCCACTACCTTTGGCTGGCCTCGCGTCAGGGTGCCCGTCTTATCGAAGGCCAACGCCTGCACCCTGCTCAGCGCTTCCAGATAGACGCCGCCCTTAACCAGTACACCGTGCCGCGCGGCATTACTGATGGCGCTCACCAGACTCACCGGCGTGCTGATCACCAACGCGCAGGGACAGGCCACCACCAACAGAGCCAACGCGCGATAGAGCCAGCCCTGCGTCTCCGCCGTCGATAGAAAGGGCTGGCCCAGCAAGAGAGGCGGCACGGTGGCAACCAGAATGGCCAACACCACGACCGCCGGCGTGTAAACGCGGGCAAAACGGTCCACAAATTTCTGCGCCGGCGCTTTCCGCTCCTGAGCCTCCTCCACCATACGAATCAGGCGGCTGATGGTGTTGTCTTCGGGTCGGTTCGTCACTTTGATATGCAGCACACCTTCGCCATTAATTGTGCTGGCAAAAACCGTCTCACCCGCCGACCTGGACACAGGCAAACTCTCACCTGTAATCGGCGCTTCGTTGATGCTGGAAGCGCCGGAGATAATTTCGCCGTCCATGGCAATACGCTCGCCGGGGCGCACCACAATCGTCTCGCCCGGTTTTAGATCGTCGACGGGCACGCGCATTTCTTCAATGCCGCAAAACGGGCATGGGCCGTCTTGGTACCCATCCCGTCCGCGGTGCGCCTCACAATCCATGCAGGGACGTAAGACCGTCGCTTCATTGGGCGCGACTTCCACCAGGCGGCGAATGGCGTCGCGAGCCTGGCTGGCTGTGTAGCCTTCTAGCGCTTCGCCAATGGCAAACAAGACCATGACCAGACCGGCCTCCGTATAGGCCCCGATCAACAAAGCGCCGATACTGGCAATGGTCATCAGAACGTTGATATTAATGTCACGATTGATGCGCAGCGCATTCCACGCGCTGCGAGCGATGGGCAACCCCGCCGTTGCCAGCGCTGCCACCGACATCAGGTCGAACAGCACGTGTTCGAAGCCCAGCATGGGCAAAAGCTCGTTAAATACAAGTCCCGGAAGAATTAATACCGCGCCGATGAGAGCCAGAATCGTTTCGCGCTGCGACGTCATGTACTTGACGAAATTACGTCGCTCGCGTCTACTCTCTCGCGCACCTGAACCGCCTTCGTCCTCTCCCATATCGACGTCGTAGCCCAATTCCCGCACGCGGTTCACGACCGTTTCCGGTTCGGCACTACCTTGTACGCGCAACTTCGCCGTAGTAAAGCTCAGGGTACACGCCTCGACATCTGGCAACCGCGCCACGCCGCGCTGTACTGTATCTGCGCAACTGGCGCAATCCATGCCGCTTATTCGATACGTCTGCTCGCTTTCGTTATTCATAGTTTATTCAATCTTACACCAAAACAATTTCTCGGCGTCAACAAACGCCGCCTGTTATCTACGACTCTCCCAGCAATGCCGAGACGATCGTATCTATATTATGCCGCACCATGCCAACATAAGTGCCTTCTGGGCTGTCCGCGCTGCCCATGGCGTCCGAAAATAGCTCGCCACCGATTCTGACCTCTGCACCTTGCGCGCGTACTGCCGCCTGTACGGCTTCGATGTTGCGCTGGGGAACCGATGACTCAATGAATACTGCCGGAATCTCCCGCTCGGCAATAAAACGCGCCAGGTCCTGCACATCGGCCGTGCTGGCCTCCGAGGCCGTGCTGATTCCCTGCAAGCCGCGCACCTCAAACCCATAGGCCTGGCCAAAATAATTGAACGCGTCGTGCGCCGTTACCAGCACACGCTGCTGCTCCGGCACGCGCGCCGCCTGCTGCAACACATAGTCATGCAACTCCTGCAACTGCGCAAGGTATACGTCGGCATTCTGCTCGTAAATGTCACTGCTTTCCGGATCCAGCTCACTCAGAGCGTCGCGCACAACCTCCACGGTCTGCATCCACATTGAGACGTCGAACCACACATGCGGGTCGTAGAACCCTTCAAATTCCGGCGGCGCCAGCAGGCTATCTTGCGAAATTGCGTCGGCCACGGCGACGGTTCGCGATCCGCTTTCACCCATACGGTCTAAAACGTTGGCCATCTGCGCCTCCAGATGCAACCCATTATAAAAAACAATGTCCGCCTCGCGTAGCCTCGTCACGTCGCCCTCGCTCGCCGCATAGAGATGCGGGTCCACGCCCGGGCCCATGAGCGTAGCGACCGAGACGCGCTCACCGCCAACATTTTCAACCACATCGCCAATCATGCCCGTAGTCGCCACGATGTTCACTTGGCGCTCGCCAATGGGTACATCGCTGGTTACGCCTGCTTCACTACAGGCTACCAGCGCCAGCGCCACAAGCAAAATTAGAAAAAGCGGTATTATTGATCGTCGGTGCATTAGACGGTAACTCCTAACTTGATGTTTCTTCCGGCGTTTCTTGCGCCGGAGAACGAAGAATGCTTACAAAAACCTCTCGAGCAACCGGCGCGCCGATAATAAGCGGCTCGGAAGCGTCATCCTGCTCAATGCGCACGTGCTCGGAAAAGGGTAGCGGCGCCAGAACCGTTAATTCTGTTCCCGGCATCAGCGAGATCTCTTGCAGATAGCGCAGTAGTTGCGGGTCGCGGTCGCTTACGCGCTCGACGCGCACACGCTGCCCGGCGCTCGTGTCTGTCAGCGCCACGGCGCTGACAGATGGCAGACGTAGATCGGCGGAGGGAATTGGCGAGCCATGCGGATCCCGCTCGGGTTCATCCAGAAGCTGCGCGATGCGCTTGCCGAAAGCGCCGGAGATAGCGTGCTCCAGTCTCTCAGCCTCCTGGTGTACCTCGTCCCAACCGTAACCCAGCGTCTCGTGCAGGAAACACTCCAGCAACCGGTGCCGGCGAATCATGCGCATGGCCTGCTTCTCGCCCGCCTTTGTCAACACGACGCCTTGGTGCTTGCGGTAACCGACCAGCGGTGGATCGGCATCTGCCAATTTCTTCAACATTCCTGTGACCGACGCCGGCGTGACGTCGAGTCTCTCCGCGATCTGCCCTGTACTGGCTCGCGCCTGCGTCTCACAAATCTCGTAGATCGCTTTCAAGTAATCCTGCGTCGCCTGCGTCCTTAAATCACTCATTGGCTCTTTGCAAATACAAAGTACAAATTAAGTCGCTTTCACGTTCATTTTTTAGTTACACCTAAAATTATAGGGAAATAGTAACAAATGTCAAGAAATCGGATGTCTTGAAGGCCAATGGCGTGACAGTCGGACATCAAAAAGACGTCCGATTTCTCACGCTCAGCCAGGCAAGCCGTTAGGGAACTTCGAGGAACTCCGTCGCCAGCCACCCGCTCAATTCGCCAAGCAAACGCACGTGGCGCCACACAAGGCCCTCTGCTTGCTGCTCGGGGCTATCTTGCAACAAGAACACCAGACTTCCCTCGGGCACGATGGCGATTTCGGCGCCGCCCGGGGACTGTCGCAGAACCACGCCGGCCCCACCCGTGTCGCGCACATAAGCCCTGGGCAGATCCGGCGTGGACGCTGCCGGCTGCAACGTGGGCGCCGGTTGGGCAAGTTGCTCCGGGCTATACGGTGGCGGCCCGGCAAAGTGCGCGTAAGCCATCTGCGACAATTCGGCAATCAAAACCGTGCTGTCTGCCCATTCCAGCCATCCCGGACGGTGCAGGGCAACGACTAGAACGTAGGGCCGTTCCTCCAGGCGCACAATGGCCGCATCGGCGTGCGTCTCCCCGACCCAACCATGTTTATGCGCCACGGGAACGTCAACCGGCACACCCTCCTCGATAAAGGCATCGATGTCGTTCGCGCTCATCACGTCGATGATCTGGCGACATTCCTCATCTGTCAGCTCACCGGCATACGTGTCCAGCAAATAGCCGCTTCCCCCGGCGCACTCGTAGAGCATGGTCAGCAGCCGGCCCATGTCCGAAACCGTAGTCTGCATGCTGCTGTCGGGATTGGTGCTGACATCCGTCTGCTGATTCGCCGGGGTGCTGTACGTCGGCAAATAGCGAGGATCCGGTTCCAGGTCATAGGGAACGGCAATAAACGTGTTATAAAGGCCCAACCCCCGCATCGACTCCGTGACCTGTTGCGCACCGGCAAATGGATCCGGCTGTCCCGCGATCTGTTCCAACAGGAGGTTTGCTGTATAGTTGCCAGAGAGCGTGGCGGTCTCTGTAATCAGTCGCATTTGAGCCGGTGACGGTGGTTCATCCAGGCGGCGATAAGTCTCTAACAGAATGGGAATCTTGACGATGCTCATGCCCGAGATGGCCAGGTCGCCGTTGTGCGCCGCCACCTGTCCACTACGCAAGTCGCCCACATAATAGCTCGCCACTCCCCCCTCAAACGCCACCAGCGACCGGTCAAAAGCCTGCGCCAGATAAGCCAGGTCAGGCACGCCTGCCGCGTCAACTGTTTCCTCCGGCGTCACGGCAGCTGTCAGCGTTGGCGACACCGGCAAATCTTGTGTCGTTATCGTTGACGGGCTAGTTGCCGTTGGCGGTACAGGCGTCGCGAGCGCCGGCGATGTTGTCGCCGTTGACGTTTCCGTCGTCAGTTCATCCCCTGCTTGGCTACACGAAGCTATCATCGCCAACAGTGCGATGAGCCCCAAAAGAACCCCCCCAGTCCTCAGTGTGCGTGGACGTTTCTCCAATGGCAGCCGCCGTCTTTCTGTCACAGTCATGGCCCTTATTGTCCACGCCGAGGACCGTGCGACAACCTTCATCCAACGCTCGTGACAACAAGCTGTCACATGGCCCGGACTTTGCTATACTACGCGCCGTTTTGTTTGGCTGTGCCTATTTTGGTGGCCCCAACGCAAGCTGAATAGTGACAAGAGGCATCTTAGAAATGAAATTGGGAATTATTGGCCTGCCCGGCGCGGGAAAGACGACCATATTCCACGCGCTGACAGGCGATAGCGCACCCACTGGACGCAGCGTGGGCGGCCGTTTTGACGTGATAAGCGCCGTCGTAGACGTGCCTGACCCGCGCGTAGACCGCCTGGCGCAGCATTACCAACCGAAGAAAGTGACCTATGCCAAAGTAACTTATGCCGACGTCGCCGGGTTGCAAAAAGGCGTTGGACAGAACGACGCGCTCAGCGGTCCTATTGTCAATCACTTGAGTGGGCTCGATGGGTTTCTGCACGTCGTGCGTGCATTCGAAAGCGCCCAATTTCCTCATGCCGATGGCGCCGTCGATCCCCGCCGAGACCTAGAAGCGCTTGAAACCGAACTGTTGCTCGTCGATCTCGTCGTCGTAGAGGCCCGCATCGAGCGCTTGCAAGAGGGGCTTACGAAAGGAGTAATCAAGGACAGAACGGCGGCGCAGCTTGAGCTTGCCCTGTTCGAGCGCCTGCAGCACGCGCTCTCTGACGAAATTCCGCTGCGCCACCTCACCCTCAGCGCCGAAGAGCGTAAGACGCTACGCGGCTACGGCCTGCTGACCTTGAAACCGGTGCTTGTGGTTGCCAACATCGGCGACGAACAGGAAGAAGTCAGCCTACCCTACGAATTCAACAAGACCGCCGTCGTCAATCTTCGCGGCAAGTTGGAAGCGGAACTGGCACAACTCGACGACGCGGATCTGGCGCTATTTATGGCCGAGTACGGGATTGAGGAACGTGGACTGGCGCGAACGATAGCCCTTAGCTACGACTTGCTGGACCTACAATCGTTTTTCACCGTGGGCGAAGACGAAGTGCGAGCCTGGACCATCCCGGACGGAGCAACCGCGCTGGATGCAGCGGCGACCATCCATACCGATCTGTCCAAAGGCTTCATCCGCGCCGAAGTCGTCCCTCACGACGTGCTCCTGGACTTGGGCAGCCTGGCTGCCGCGCGCACCGCCGGCAAGCTACGACTCGAAGGCAAACAATACGTGGTGCAGGACGGGGATATTGTACATGTGAAGTTCAACCTTTAGGTGTGAATCACCTGGTTTCGCGCCGGCCCCACTGATACGAGGCTAACAGGCACACCGCTGCTTTCGGAGACAAAGTCGACATAACGGCGCGCGTTCGCCGGCAGCGCTTCCAGGCGGCGCGCGCCGGTGATGTCATCGCTCCAGCCGGGCAGTTGCTCGTACACTGGTTTCACGCGCTCCAGGCTTGCCACGTCACTTGGAAAGTAATCAATGCGTTCTCCATCAAGCTCATAGGCCACGCACACCTTTAGCTCCTGCCACCCGCTCAGAATATCCAACTTCGTCAGCGCCAGCTCCGTCAACCCGTTAATACGTACGGCGTGGCGCAGGATGACGCAATCCAACCAGCCCACACGCCGCGGACGTCCGGTCGTGGTGCCAAATTCGTCCCACGGATTTTCACCTGTGCCACGCAGCTGCTGCGCCGGGTCGCCCCCAACCTCTGTAGGAAATGGTCCGCTGCCAACGCGACTGGTAAAAGCCTTAGCCACACCAATCACGCGCGCCACGTCCCTGGGTCCAACGCCCAGCCCGGTCAGAGCACCGCCGGCAGTAGGATGGGAGCTGGTCACATACGGATAGGTCCCATGGTCCAGGTCTAGCAGCGTGCCCTGTGCGCCCTCGGCCAAGATCGCGCGATTTTCAGCGAGCGCATTGTGCACGTACGCGCTGCTCTCTACCAGATAAGGGCGCAGTTTCCCCGCGTAGCCCGCGAACGCCTCCGCGACCTCGTCCGCATCCAGCGTTTTCTGCCCGTACAACGCCTCCAGCATCTGGTTCTTTTCGCGAATGTGCTGGCGCACGGCGCCGAATAGGGCGTCTGCTTCGTCGAATAGGCTCGCGCGCAGCCCCTCGCGGCTCGTCTTGTCCGTGTACGCCGGGCCAATGCCGCGCAATGTCGTTCCGATCGCCTCGCCGCCCCGGCTGGCCTCGCGCGCCTTATCCAGGGCAATGTGCGCCGGCGTAATTAGGTGCGCGTGCCGGCTCAGGCGCAACCGTTGCGGGCTCACGTCAACCCCACGCTGCTGCAAATACTTAATTTCGCCACACAAGACACGAGGGTTGACCACCGTGCCATTGCCGATGAGGCAGGTAGGCCGTTCGTGCACAATTCCCGACGGAATCAGGTGCAACTTGAAAATCTCGCTGCCGATGGTAACCGTGTGCCCCGCATTGTCTCCCCCGCTATAGCGCGCCACAATATCGGCCTCGGCCGCCAGCAAGTCCGTCACGCGACCTTTCCCCTCGTCTCCCCACTGGGCTCCCACGATAATGTCTAACGGCATCGTTTTCTCCTCATCGTCGACGTCATATTGACGCTCCTGAACGCCCCTTATCTACACAACCATTATAGCAGAATGGACTCGCCGGACATTCCACACCGTCGACCATACCATAGCTCGTGGTCCGCGCCTTTAACTCCTCCGGTCCCTGTGATACACTTGCAACCATGTCCAAGGTTCGCGTAAAAATATGCGGAATTACAAATCTGGCCGACGCCACGGCCGCGACTGATGCCGGCGCGGATTTCCTGGGTTTCATTTTCTGGCCCCAGAGCAAGCGCGCCGTCGGAACGGAGCAGGCGCGGGAAATTGCGCGCACGTTGCGCCGGCGAGAGCGGTGCCCGATCCTGGTGGGCGTCTTCGTCGACGAGACGGCCGAGGACGCCGCCGCCGTTCTCGACTCAGTCGGGCTCGATCTGGCACAGCTCAGCGGCAAAGAACCTCCTGCCATGGTCGGCGACCCGCAGTCGCTGCTCTATGGTCGTAGCTTCAAAGTATTGCACCCTGACTCGCTCGCCGAAGCCGAGGCCGACGCCGAATGGTATGTCCCGTCCGAGAATCAACCCCGTCATCCTTCTCTTTTGCTTGACGCCTATCATCCCGAGCTACCGGGTGGCACCGGGCAACGCGCCGATTGGGAGCTTGCAGCGCACCTTGCCCAGGTCGTGCCCCGCCTCATGCTCGCCGGCGGATTGAACCCTCAAAATGTGAGCAGGGCCATCAGACAGGTGCGCCCCTTTGCCGTGGACGTCGCCAGCGGGGTGGAAGCCGCGCCCGGCAAGAAAGATCACGCGCTGGTCGAAGCCTTCATCAGCGCCGCACGCAACGCGTAGTCGCTCCCCTATGAAAGACCGTCAGTCGAAGCCGGCGCCCTTTACCACGCTGTCCAGTCGCATCGCCTGGTCCTGTCCCTGGTATAGCGTGAGACAGGATAGAATCCTGCTGCCTGACGGACAGGAAGGGCAGTACAACGTCGTGCAACACGCCGGCGCAGTGTGGATTGTGCCCCTCACCACGTCACGAGAAATCGTCCTACTAAACCACTATCGCTATACCGTCCAGGATTGGTGTTTCGAACTCCCGGCGGGCGGTCTACGGCAAGGCGAATCGCCGCAAGCCGTCGCGCGCAAAGAGTTGCGAGAAGAAATCGGCGGCGAGGCGCAAGCCTGGAGCTATGTAGGCCAGTTTTATACGAGCAACGGCATTAGCAACGAAGTGGCGCACATCTTTCTGGCAACGGGCGTCACGCTGCACCAAACGGCCCACGAGCCCGCCGAAGTAATGGAAATCTATCCCGTCCCCCTTGACGAAGCCCTGCGCATGGCGCGCGCCAACGAAATCAGCGATGGTCCCAGCGCTCTGGCCCTGCTGCTCAGCGAGTCCCGGCTGCTGGGCGATCTACAATCAGATGGCTTCGCCGCTGAAGGCGATACTTTTAACGCGGAGAACAGTTCATGAGTGATTCCAAGTCCCGTCTGCCTGACCAGCAAGGCAAGTTCGGACCATACGGGGGCCAGTTCGTTCCCGAGACGTTGATGCCGGCCCTCGACGAGCTTTCGCGCGCCTATGAAGATGCGCGCAACGATCCCCATTTCTCTGCCCAGTTAGACCACCTGCTGAAAACCTACGTCGGCCGTCCTTCCCCCATCAGCTACGCCAAACGGCTTAGCGAATCCCTGGGCGGCGCTCGCATCTACCTTAAACGCGAAGACCTTAACCACAGCGGCGCCCATAAGATTAACAACGCCCTGGGTCAGGCGCTCTTAGCTCAGCGCATGGGTAAACGGCGCATTGTCGCCGAAACCGGCGCGGGCCAACACGGCGTGGGCACGGCGACCGCCTGCGCGCTGTTGGGGCTCGAGTCCGTCGTCTACATGGGAACCGTAGACATCGCGCGCCAACAACCTAACGTCTTCCGCATGAAACTGCTGGGGGCCGAAGTACATCCTGTGGAAAGCGGTAGCAAGACGCTAAAGGATGCCATCAACGAAGCGATTCGTGATTGGGTCGGCAAGGTCCACGACACGCACTACCTGCTGGGATCCGTCCTGGGTCCGCACCCCTACCCTATGATGGTGCGTGACTTCCAGAGCGTCATCGGACGCGAGGCGCGCGTGCAGATGCTAGATGAGGTTGGGCGCTTGCCCGATCTGATCATCGCCTGTGTGGGCGGCGGCAGCAATGCCCTGGGCATCTTTCATGCCTTTCGTGATGATTCCCAGGTCGATTTGCTCGGCGTGGAAGCCGGTGGCTCGGGAATTGAAAGTGGAAAGCACGCGGCGCGCTTTGCCGATCCGGCCATCGCCCGCATTGGCGTCCTACACGGCACCAAGAGCTTTGTGATGCAAACGGCCGACGGGCAAATCATGGAGACGCACAGTATCAGCGCCGGCCTGGACTATCCCAGCGTTGGCCCGGAACATGCCTGGCTCCGCGACGAAGAGCGCGCCGGCTACACGTACGCCACCGATGAAGAGGCCCTGGCAGCGTTTCAAACGCTGTCCAAACTGGAGGGTATTATCCCCGCACTAGAATCGGCGCACGCCGTCGCCGAAGCCGTAAAGCGCGCGCCGGCAATGGATGAAGAGCAGATTATTCTGGTTAATCTCTCCGGTCGGGGGGACAAGGACCTCAATACGGCCATCGACGCTCTGCAGCTTGAGTGAGTGTACGGCTTACTCCCCTTCCGTCACACTAAACGAGGTAGCTAGCTTCTCCGCCAACTCCGCCATGGCCCGCGAAGAGCGCGCCGACGGTTCCATGGTGACCATGGGTAATCCCTGACGCACCGAATCTTGAAAGGCCTCCGGCTCAGGCGGTATCATCGCCGTCACGCCCACCGACACCACAAAGCGCTGTTCAGAATCACTCTCCG
>CAYSMQ010000029.1:8178-20713 GCA_964432035.1 uncultured Ardenticatenaceae bacterium | reverse complement strand
GAATGGGCAGTGTCCTAACTGGGCCGTTGTAGGGACGGAGGAGGAGTATGGGCGCCTGCTTTGTGCGGTGCATTTGCCGAAAGAAGATGAGCGCAGACCTTACTCCGGCGCGCTGCGCCAAGGGTCGCGGCGCTGCACGGCGATAAAGTGGGACGGGACCCGCTGCCACGGCCGGGCAATGAGGACGGTGAAGGGAGCGAAAGCGGCATTGTGCTGGATACACGGCTTTCCCCAAAAACATCCGGGGATCCGGCACGGCTATTACTGGCGCACGCCGCATTTCTCCGATGAGGCCCACGCGGCTATTGCCAGGGCCGCGCGGGAGGGTGAGCCCATGGAGGCGGAGTTGATGATCATGCGGCTGAAGTTGAGGGACGTGCTGAAGTACGTAAGGGATAATGATGTGTCGGGCTGGAGGCTGGATGCGGCAGCGTCAGTTGCTTATCGTGGCCTGGGTACGGTGATGAATCTGGTGAGGGCGCGCAGGAGGCTGATGGAAATTCAGTGGAAGTCGACGGCGGCGCGCGGGCCGGGCGCCTTGTTGGACGCGATTCTGGCGGAGGGCGATGAAGAGGTGAACGGGCGTAGAGACGAGAACGTTAGCAGTGGTTAACTGTTGATAAGCGGGTGGTTGATCGGGCTCGGGAGCCGATCTACACTATTTTTAGGTTACCATCATACTTTCCCCGTTCGGCGACCTTTCGAACCCTGAAGCTACATCATAGCGCCACAGTACTTTCTTACACTGTTGCAAAATCTAGCCGCCGTTTATCTGACTTCGGTGGCTGGCCAATGGTGCACCTGGTGGATTGTTAACGTCCTGAATGGTGACAAAAGGGGGTGATTATTAGAGAGGCCGAACTGACATTTCGCAGCTATAGTTAAAGATGCATATTGAAAGGCGAGGTTGAGATCCTGCCTCGATCGCGCACACGGCTGCAAAGGCTCAATCCAAGCCGAGGAGGATGATAAAATGAAGTTCTCCCAGAATGTGCAGCGTCTGCAAGAGCGTTTACCGCTTGCGATTACGCTCGTGCTTTTGCTGAGCCTGACGTTTGTCGCCGGCGTTTTCGCCGGTCACGCCACGGATGGAGCGGACGTCAAAGTGATAAGCGACAACAACAACGCCGACGGCGGCACGCCTAATCCCAGTTTTGACGCGCAAAATCGCCAGCAAAACGAAACGACCATTGCTATCAGTCCGGCCGACGCCAACATCCTGGCGGCGGGAGGAAACGACTACCGCATGGTGCCTAACTTCGGGGATGCGTGGCTGGGTTTCTACATCTCTGATGACGGCGGCAGCACGTGGTTCAATACGTTCGTGCCCGGTTTCCCAACGGATACGTCGGCGGCCGGCGTGGCCTCGCCCCTTCTGGGGCTAGACGGGTCTGGGGATCCGGTGGTTCGCTTTGACGGCGAGGGCAACCTTTACGTGGCGGGTATTGCCTTTAACCGCAATTTCGACCAGGAAGATCTGCCGGTGGACACGGTAGCCTACGTGGCTAAGTATGAGTATACGCCGGGCTCTCCCGGCGGAACGAGCACGCCGAATTCGGCGGCAAACCCGCCCCACTTTACGTACGACTTCACAACCATCGTGGGCGAGGGCGCATTAGGATTCGCCGTTCCGCCACAACACCCCTTTGGATTTGCCGGCCTGTTTCCGGATAAAGAGTGGATGACGGTAGACACGCATCCCGGCAGCCCTTGTTATGGCAACGTGTACTATACATTCACCAAGTTTACGGGCCTGGCGGGCGGCTTCCCTATCGTCTTCGCGCGCTCCACGGACGGCGGCGCTAGCTTCAGCGCGCCGAAGCCAATATCGAACAAAGGGGCGGACGGCACCAACGCCACGCAGGGCTCGAACATCGACGTGGCGCCGGACGGAACGGTCTATGTTTCGTACCGTACTTTCCCCACCAGCTCGGATCCGACCACGAAGCTGCAGGTGGTGCGCTCCACGGACTGTGGCAAGCATTTCGGCAAACCGGTGACCGCCGCTACCTTTGCGGAGATGCCGCGGCAGGCTGAGGGTCTGACGTTCCGCACACCTACGGAATCGTGGATCGCGGCCGACGATACAGATTCTAACGTGCTCTACGTGGCCTTCATGGCGCTGGCGGGAAGCCCGGCGAACGCCGACATTTTCGTGGCCCGCTCCAGCGACGGCGGCTTTACGTGGGAGGCGCCCGTAACGGTGAACGACGACACGACGAGCAAGCACCAGTTCTGGCCAACCATCGACGTGAGCAATGGGGCGCTGCACGTCGCGTGGTACGACTTCCGCGACAGTGGTAGTCCCGGCGATCCGGCGGCGGACAATGATGACCTCAACGTCTATTACGCCACGTCCAACGCCAGCGGCTTCACGTACCCCGACTTCAGTGAAAACATTCTGGTCACAGACCAGCCCCACAATCCTAACTGCCTGATGTTCGGCGGCGGGACGGTGGGTTTCCACGGCGATTACATCGAGCTGGCCGCGCGCTATGACGGGACGAATCACATCGTCCACGTCACGTGGACGGATAACCGCGACGTCAATCCTTGCGATCTGGATCCTGAGCCGGGACCGCCCTCGGACAATACGGGTAACCGCAACCAGAATATTTATGCCGATACGCTTATTGTGGCGCCGTAAGAGGCTGCGCAATTGCGGCGTATTGACACGGAAGTGGGACTTTAACCTGTGTTAAATAAAGAAGGGCGCTCTGCTGCTGAGCGCCCTTCTGGTATGTCTGGAGCGATCACTCGCAAACGGTTGAGGCAGGCAGCGCGAGTAAGATGCCGTCTCGCTGTAAGGAAGGCACGTCCGCTATAATTAGGATATGTCGGTCCCAATTCTGGCGACGAAGCTTTATATCCCCCCACCCCGGCGCGAGGCAGTGGCGCGCGGGCGGTTGTTGCAACGGTTGGATGCGGGGGTTGGGCGGCGGTTGACGCTGGTGTCCGCACCGGCGGGGTTTGGCAAGACGACGTTGGTCGGCGAGTGGGTGGCGGGATTGGAGCGGGAGGCGGCGTGGGTGTCGCTGGATGAGGCGGACAACGAGCTGGGACGCTTTTTGTCTTACGTGGTGGCGGCCTTGCAGACGGTGGCGCCGGACGTCGGAGAGGGGCTCTTGGCGGCGTTGGCATCGGCACAATCGCCGCCGCCGGAGACGTTGCTGACGCGCCTGGTGAATGGAGTGGCGGAGGTAAAGGAACCGCTGGTTTTGGTGCTGGATGATTACCACGTGATCGAGGCGCGGGCGGTGCAGGAGGCGGTGGCTTTTCTGGTGGCCCATCTGCCGCCGCACGTGCACCTGGTGATGGCGACGCGGGAAGATCCGCCGTTGCCCCTGCCGCGGTTGCGGGCGCGCGGGCAGTTAACAGAGCTGCGCGCGGCGGATCTGCGCTTTACGGAACAGGAAGCGGCTACCTTTTTGAACGAGGTGATGGGCCTGGCGCTGGAGGCGAGCGAAATCGCGGCCCTGGAGGAGCGTACAGAGGGCTGGATTGCGGGGCTACAACTGGCGGCGATTTCGATGCGCGGACAGGAGGATGTGGGCGATTTCGTCGCGTCCTTTACAGGCAGCCACCGCTTCGTGCTGGATTATCTGATGGAGGAGGTTCTGGCGCAGCAGCCGGAAGAGGTGCAGATCTTTTTACTGCGCACGTCGATTTTGGAGCGCCTGTGTGGGGAGCTGTGTGAGGCGGTTGTAGGGGAGAGAAAGAAGGAAGAGAAAAGCGGGTGGGGGCGTGAGGTGTTGGAGTATCTAGAGGGGGCGGGGCTGTTTTTGGTGTCGCTGGATAATGAGCGGCGCTGGTACCGTTACCATCAACTTTTTCGGGATTTGTTGCGGCAGCGGTTGGCGGAGCGGGTAGCGAGGGTTGATGAAGAGCCGGGTGTGGCGACGCTGCACGTTCGGGCCAGCCGCTGGTATGAAGCGCAGGGGCAGGACGTTGACGCGTTTCGGCACGCTGTAGCGGCGGATGACGTGGAGCGGGCGCAGCGACTGATGGAAGGTGGGGGCATGCCGCTGCACTTCCGGGGCGCGGTAGGGCCGGTGTTGAACTGGCTGGCGTCGCTGCCGCGAGCGGTGCTGGACGAACGGCCGTCGTTATGGGTGATGTATGCTTCGGCGCTGTCCATGAGCGGTCAGACGAGCGAAGTGGAGCCGCGGTTGCGGGCTGCGGAAGCGGCGCTAGAAGGCAGGGAGCGCGATGAGGGGACGCGGAACTTGATAGGGCACATTGCGGCGATACGGGCACTGTTGGCTGCCATTCAATATGATGTGGAGGCTATTATTGCGCAGTCGGAGCGCGCCTTGGAATATCTGGACCCGGACAACCTGCCGGTGCGCACGGCGACGACGTGGAAGCTGGGATTTGCTTACCAGCTGCAGGAGGAGCGGGCCGCGGCGGCGGAGGCGTATCGCCAGGCGATTGCGGCGTGCGAGGCGACGGGAAACGTCAGCATCAATCTATCGGCTACCATCGGATTGGGCCAGGTGCTGGCGTCGCAAACCCGGCTGCATGAGGCGCAGGCGCACTTCCGGCGCGCCCTGGAACTGGCGGGGGATCCGCCGCAGCCGGTTGCGGGCCAGGCGCATCTGGAGCTGGGGCGGTTGTGCTATGAGTGGAACGATCTGGAGGCGGCGCAAGAGTACGGGGAGCGAAGCGTGCAACTGCTGCAGCAGCTGGAAAAGAGTGATCGATTTGTGGCCTGCCAGGTGTTTCTGGCGCGGCTGGCATTGGCGCGGGGAGAGCCGTCGCAGGCGGCAGCGTTGTTAGCGCGAGCGGAGCAGGAGGCGCGGGCGCGCGGGTTTTCGCGCCAGTTGCCTGAAATTGCGGCGGCGCGGGTTCGTGTGTTGCTGCATGAAGGGAAGCCGGCGCAAGCGCAGAAGCTGGCCCAGGCGCCGCCAACCGCCCGGGCGCGGCTAGCCTTGGCGCGGGGAGATGCGCCGGAGGCTTTGGCGATCTTGGAGCCCGTGCGGCGGGAGGCGGAGGAGAAGGAGTGGGCCGATGCGCGGTTGGAGACGATGGTGCTGGAGGCCCTGGCGCACCGGGCCAATGGCGAAAAGGAAGCAGCCGTGCGGCGCTTGAGCGAGGCGCTGGCGTTGGCGCAACCGGCAGGCTATGTACGCCTCTTTGTGGATGAAGGGGCGCCGGTGGCGCAATTGTTGCCGGAGGTAGCAGCGCGGGGCGCGTTTGGGGGCTATGCAGGCGAGCTGTTGGCAGCGTTTGAGGAAGAGGAGGGCATGGGTCAAGGACAATCTGGCGGGTCGCCCGGGCAGGAGGCGCTTGTGGAGCCGTTGACCGCGCGCGAGCTTGAAGTGCTGGCGTTGGTCGCGCAGGGGTTGTCCAACCGCGAGATTGGCGAGCGGCTTTTCATTGCGCTGAATACGGTCAAGGGGCATAACCGCAGAATCTTTCGTAAGTTGCAGGTGGAGCGGCGCACAGAAGCGGTGGCGCGGGCGCGAGAGCTAGGATTGCTTTAGTTTAACAACACCCCAAACAACACTTTCGTGTCTAAACGGCGGGGCCGGGTTGCCGGTAAGCTAGACGTGCATTGAAAAAGTGAACGCGTGAGGCGGGCCGGCGGGGCCGTATGCGCGAAAGGAGTTGAAAATGATTTCCAAGAAGAAGATCGCCAGAAGGGCCGGTTTTTTGTATCTGCTGCTGGCGCTGGTGGGTCCTTTTAGCCTGATGTACGTGCCGCAGATGCTGCTCGTGCCCGGCGATGCGGCGGCGACGGCGAGCAATATCCTGGCATCAGAAGGGTTGTTTCGGCTGGGACTGGCTGGCGAAGCTGCCATCTTTCTGATTGAGGTGGCGCTGACCGTCTTGCTTTACGTGTTGCTGAAAGCGGTGAGCGAGACCGTGTCGCTGGTGGCGGCGCTGTCCAGGTTGTCGATGACCGTCGTGCAGAGCGTCAATGTGCTGATGGGGTTGGCGGCCGTATCGCTGTTGGGCGGCGCCGGGTATGCCGCGGTGTTCGAGCCGGGACAGGTGCAGGGGCTGGCGATGCTCTTTCTCGACGCGCGCGAGGCCGGCGTTATCGTTTGGGAGGCCTTCTTTGGCCTGCACCTGCTATTGCTGGGCTATCTCTTTGTCAAATCGGGTTACATTCCGCGCGTTCTGGGGGCCATGGTGGTCGTTGCCTCCTTTGGCTATCTACTCCACAGCTTCGGCAATTTCCTGTTTCCCGAGTACCACGCGATTTTTGAGACGACCCTCCTGGTCCTTCCCGTTCTCCCGGAAGTGTCCCTGACACTGTGGCTGTTGATTCGTGGGGTGGATGAGGGGCAAGAAGAAGCGAGCCTGGCCCTGAGTTCAACGCCGGCCTGAGACTAAATGGACGTGTCGGTAGATGAGTAAGAGGTGTCGCATGAACGGGGATGGCCAGCAGATGGCAGTTTATGAAATACGGATCAGGGGCCACCTGGATCGCCGCTGGGTAGCGTGGTTTGAAGAGATGACGATCACCCAGTTGGAGAACGGCGAGACGGTTCTGAGCGGGCCGCTGGCCGATCAGGCGGCATTGTACGGGTTGCTGAGAAAGGTGCGCGATTTAGGCTTGCCGTTGCTGTCGGTTACGCGTGTGGAGGCAGACTCAGGAGGTGCACCGGGCCGCAACTCCTAGCTGAAGCTGATATTGGCGTTTGTGTTGTGATACTGTTCGATAACATTCAGGAGAGAGAATAATGTTGAAAGATTTTCAGAAAATAGGAGGCGTTGCGGCGCTAATTGCGGCAGCAACATTTGTCGTGGGCATCACCGTGGGATTTACGTTACTGGCCCCTTACCTAACGGGCACGCTCAATGCAGAGCAGACCGTGGCTTTTCTAGCAGATAACCAGGCGATCATGTATGTCTGGAACATGATCATCTATGTGGTGTTCGGCGTCTTTCTCGTTGTTGTGGCCTTGGCCCTGCACGAGCGTTTGCGTGAGGGGGCGCGGAGCACAATGCAGGTGGCCACTGCCTTCGGACTTCTCTGGGCAGGTCTGGTCATTGCCAGTGGCATGATCTTCAATATTGGTTCGAGTCTGGTGGTTGATTTGCTGGGCAACAACGCCGAACAGGCCACAGCGGTCTGGTTGGCGATTAGCGCTGTGCAAGAGGGCTTGGGCGGCGGTAACGAAATTGTAGGGGGGCTTTGGATCTTGCTGGTTAGCTGGGCGGCGCTGCGTACGGCAGGGTTGCCCAGAGTACTGACCTACCTGGGTGTAATAATTGGTCTGGCGGGAATCGTTACCGTTGTCCCCTCGCTTGGTGATCTGGGCGCGATTTTCGGGCTTGGATCTATCTTGTGGTTCGCCTGGACGGGCATAGTCATGGTGCGCGGCTAAATTGATGAAGGATAGGCGCTTGATGGAGGATAAGGGAATGAAAGCGATTGTTTTTGAGAGATATGGTCCGCCGGACGTTCTTGAATTAAGAGAGGTGCAAAAGCCTGTTCCCGCGGCGGATGAAGTACTGGTACAGGTATACGCGGCGTCGGTGAATGCGGCTGATTGGCGTGTCATGAGAGCCGACCCGTTCCTGGTGCGGCTGATGGGCTCAGGGTTGTTGAGACCCAAACATCCAATACTGGGCGCCGACGTCGCGGGCCGTGTTGCAGCCGTTGGCAGAAAGGTAACGCACTTTGAGCCGGGTGATGAAGTCTATGGGGACCTGTCTACATTTGGTAATGGTGGGTTTGCCGAGTATGTGGCGGTTCCGGAGAAGGCGCTGGCGTTGAAACCGGTCAATTTATCGTTTGAGGAAGCGGCGGCGGTCCCACTGGCGGCAGTGACGGCGTTGCAGGGTCTTCGCGACAATGGACAGATCCGGTCTGGGCACCGTGTGCTGATCAACGGCGCGTCTGGCGGCGTGGGCACGTTTGCGGTACAGATTGCCAAGGCATTTGGGGCGGAGGTGACGGCGGTGTGTAGTACGGAGAAGGTGCAGCAGGCGCGCTCGTTGGGGGCAGACCACGTGATTGATTACACGGAGGAGGATTTTACCAAAAAGGGGCGCCGTTATGACCTGATCCTTGCCGTAAATGGGTACCATCCACTTTGGGCTTATAGGCGAGCTTTGAGTGAGAAAGGTAGATATGTATCCGCAGGGGGCGCCATGGCTCAGATCTTCCAGGCCTTGCTGCTGGGGCCGGCCATATCACGGGTTGGGAATAAGAAAATGGGAGCGCTGACGATGGAACCAAAGCAGAGCGATCTGCTTGTTATGAAGGAGCTTCTCGAAGCGGGAGAGGTGGCGCCGGTCATCGAGCGCCGTTATCCGCTACGTGAGACTGCGGATGCTATCCGCTATGTGGAGGAAGGCCACGCGGAAGGCAAAGTGGTCGTTGTGGTTAGGGAAGGGGTGAAGGAGTAACGGCTCAGACCAGGCCGGTTAGCGCGTCCACCGTCTTTGTTGGTCCCATGACGACGACGCGGTCTGCAGCTACCCAGGGCGTGTCGTTGGGTGGGTACAGTAGAAATGTGTCGTTGCGCCGGATGACGAGAACGGTCAGGTCAGGGGCAGCCGCCGGGTCGAATTGAGCAAGGCTGGAACCGTCCAGGGCTTCCGGTATCTGTAGCTTAATGATGCTCTGCTGCGCCGTGAGGGGTCGTTTTTGCGAAGCCAGGGGCGCCGTCAGCTCGCATGCCACACGATACGCCGTTTCAGACTGAGGATCGATCACGCGATCGGCGCCGACGTGAGTAAGAATCTGCTGCTGCTGGTCTGTGGTCATGCTTTGGCAGATCACATATTCAACCCCCAGGCTCTTTAGGGTCGCGGTCGTTAGCACGGCGCGCTCGAGGTCGGCGCCAAGGGCAACGACGACCGCGTCAAAGGTCGTGATCTGGACTTCGCGCAGGGCATCTTCATCGGTCGGGTCGAGGAGCACACAATCGATTTGCGACGACAGGCGTTGCACGCGCCTGGCGTCGTCGTCAATGCCTAACACGCGCGCACCACCTTGCGCAAGCGTCGAGGCAATGCTTTCTCCGAAGGGACCGAGGCCGATGACGGCAAACATAGCTCCATCATATCGCCAAAGGTATCAACGCCGGGTCAAGAAATAGCCGCAAGGTATCAAGATAACATCAAGTTTCTGGCTCATAGAGCACGGGGAGGCCCGCAAGGTTATTGAACCTGTCAGATTTATTGTTTGGACGAATGGGGAACGGGTTTGAGGAGCGTCTCGCGTAGGACGGAACGAAAGAGCGAGCTGCGACGCTTGACGACGAGCACGGGACAAGGGGCCATGTCGGCGACGGTCTGGGCCACGTTGCCCAACAGTAGGTTGCGCAGTAACGGTTCGCCGGTGGCGCCGATGACGACAATGTCGCAATTCTGCGCGGCGCTAAGGATGCCGTTAGACGCGCTTGGTGCGTGTATGATTTGTCGCGCGTGTGGCGCGCGAATTCTCTCCTGGACGTGATCAAAGATTTCGTGCGCTTGCTTGTCCGCTTCTTCATCGGATAGCCTGGTAGGGGGCACATACACGAGGCGAATGAGGGCTTCTCCGGCATAGTGATTGGCCAAACGGCTGGCGATGTCTGCCGCCAGGGTTTCGTTGGCGCCACCGCTAACGGGCAGCAGAATTGTGCGCAACTGATCGAACGGGCGGTGGCGTAGCACGGCCAGGTCGCAGGGCGGATCGGCGATAATGGGGTCGACGACAGCGCTGAAGGCGTACTCGCTGCCGGGGGCCGGGCGGGGCCAGCCGAACAGCGCCAGGTTGCTGCCAGAGCTGCGGATTGTGCGCAAAATGGCATTGGGTACGTCGCGCGAGGCGCGGACGACGACGCGTGCAGGTACATTTTGGTTGCCGGCTTGCTCTGCGACGATATCGACCAGGGGCCTTCGCTCGCGGAGCAAGCCGCGGCCGGCCAGCGGATTGAGACTAGAAGGCACCTGGATGACGGTCAGAGCCAGTACCTGGCCGCCTGACGCCTGTGCCAGAAGCGAACCGAGTTTTCCCAGGGCAGCGGCGTCTGTTTCGGCGGCCACAGGCACGAGTACCACATAGCGCCCGGGGGTCAGCTGGCCTTGCTGGAAGACGACCTCGGCCTGGAAAGCCGGCGCGCGCAGCATCTGTGGCACGTCGGAGAGCAGCTTGACAATGCCCACGATAAAGGCGAAGAATTCGAGACGGCCTAGGATCATGCCAGCGATTTGCGTCCAAAGGAGCGTAGTGGGGGCGTCGATGGCCGTAACGCCGACGGAAAGACCGACGGTGCCCACAGTGCTGGCAAATTCGAAGAGGCTGTCCTGCAGGGCGTAGCCGTGCGCAGCAATGATCAGGCTGCCCAGGAAGAATGCAAGTGCGTAAAGGGCAATGAACGTCGCCTGTTTGCGAATAGCGGCGTCGTCCAGAAAACGTCGCTCGCCCGCCTCCCAGATGTCGGGTGTGCTCACCGTGCGCTGTGGCAGGAACCAGCGGCGGATTTCCCAGAGCATGCCACGCAGGAGCACCATAACACGGTATTGTTTGATGCCGCCGGCTGTGGAGCCGGCGCCGCCGCCGATGAGCATCAGGACCACAAGCACCAACCAACCAAGGCTGGGCCAGTTGCCATACCCTACCGTGGAGAAGCCGGTGGTGGAGGCGGCGGAAACGACTTCGAACACGGCGACGCGGAGGGCTTTGTCTAACTGCGGATAAACTTGCAGGCTAACGCCAACAAGGACCGTGGGGACAAAAATGAGCAGGAGTAGCCACATGAATTTGAGCTGGCTGCTTTGCAACGCTTTACGCATGTGGCCGCGAAAGATGTCGTAGCTGGTGACGAAATTGGTCGTGCCCAGGAGCATGAGGCCGATGACGAAGGCTTCTATGAGCGCGCTATCCCAATAGCCGATCGATTCGGGGCGCGTGGAGAAGCCGCCCGTGGAGAGCGCGGCAAAGGAGTGATTTACGGCGTCGAACCAGTTCATACCCGCAACCCGCAGACCCAGAATGCCGAAAATGACGTAGCCGATGTAAAGGGTGAGCACGATGCTGGCCGACTGGCGGACGTGGGGCGCCAACTGTTCTTCGCGGCCTTCGGCGCTGGTGAGACCGATGCCCGTAGGTCCGGTGAGCGTGGCGCGCACGATGATTGCAAAGCCGGCGCCGCCGGCCATCTGCATGATGCTGCGGTACAAGAGGATGAGGGGAGATGCGGCGGTGACATCGATGACGGAAAGGCCGGTGGTGGTCCAGCCGCTGGTGGATTCAAATATGGCGGGCGTCAGTGTCAGATCGGCCACCAGCAAAAAGGGAACGGCGCCTACCAGGGTGGCTGCAATCCAGCTGATGACGACGATGACGGTGCCTTCGATGACGGTCAGGCTCACGCCTTCAGGCGGCTTTAGGCTGGCCCAAAGGAAGAAGCCGGCGAGGGTGAGGAACAGGCCGGGCAGGATAAAGCCCCAGGCCAGCACGCGTTGGTCCCAGAAGAAGGGCAAGGCCAGCAGCGGGGACAGGACGAGCAGGCCGACGATGGTCCAGATGAGGCCGGTGTACTTAAGTATGGCTGTGTAACGCCGGCGCAGGTGCTCAGAAAGTCTCATGAGTGGCGTCGCGGGCCGCGGGAATCATACTGCGTGTTCAAGTCTGTAGTTATTGATGATGACCGACAAGAGCTTCCATGGTCTCTTCATGAGTATCGGGTTGGGTAATAAGAATGAGACGATCGGCCGGCAGAAAACGGCTGGAGCCGTAGGGCACCATGACGGCATCGTCGCGCACAATGCTGGCTACCAGCGCGTTTTCGGGCAGTCCCAACTCGGCAAGCGGTTTTTCCAGGGCCGGCGCGCCTTCCGGCAGCACGATTTCGGTGATAGTGACGCGTCCACGCGCCAGCGAGATAAGGCTGGTGACTTCGCCAAAGCCGATTTGCTCTTCAAGCATGAGAGCGATGATGCGGTTGACGGGCACGGTGGCGGAGATGCCTAACTGCTGAAAAACTGTTTCATTCTCGGGATCGTGGATGAGGGCCAGGGTGTGCGCGATGCCAAAGACACGCTGCGCCAGTTGGCAGGCGATTAGATTGTCTTCATCTTCGTCCAGGAGAGCCACGAGTGCATCGGCTTTGCGCGCGCCGGCCTCTTCCAGGACGGTCAATTCCGTGCCGTTGCCGACCATGACCGTGGCCTGGACCTGTTGCGAGAGCAGGATCGCCTCGGTCTCGTCGGGCGTGACGATGGTCATACGGTATCCTTTTTCGGCGAACTGCTGGGCCAGAAAGTAGACTCGCCGGCCCTGACCGATAATGACAACGCGCATGTTAGTAGCTTCTCCTAAGCGTCGAAAATTGTCGACCCACGCCGCTGGCGCCCGCCAGGCGATGCTGCCTACAAGCTGTCGCCCAGAGCGTCCAAGAAGGCGTCGGCCGCCAGGTGCGTAGGGCTGATGACCTTCACGTCTAGCTCGTGGTAAATGATTTCGTGCGCAGGCTCGTAAACGCGGGCCAGGACGAGCGGTACGTGGAAAATTGTCTTTGCGATTTGGGCCACCATCATATTGACGTTATCTTGATCGGTTGTTGCCAGAAGGCTATCGGCTCTC
>CAYSMQ010000029.1:0-8168 GCA_964432035.1 uncultured Ardenticatenaceae bacterium | reverse complement strand
ATCAATCTCGGCCTCGCGCAGGGCGGCAATTTCCACCGTACTGCTATGTATGCGGTAGCCGCTGAAGTCAGGTGATAGTTTATCAAAGGCGTCTGCATTGCGGTCGATGACCACGACGCTGTGACCGTCCTTGCTGAGCTGATTGGCTAGGATGGAGCCAAGCCGGCCACAGCCGACGACGATGATGTACTTGCGAGCCATAGCGGTATCTTACCAGTAGTTAGATATCAGTTGCCTGTTTTCTGTACAGTAGTTTCAGGTTTGCTCAGTTAGCGAGTATGCCGGTAACGGAGAATAGTGGCTATCAAGATTGTATAAAGGTTGGAGATGTGGGAGTGTAGGGGATCGCGTGTGGTATGTTTGGTGAAGTTTGACAGCGCCATCTGATTTCGCTATTATTCAAGTAATCTATTGAATAGTATATTACTGGAGCGACGGCGCTGATGAAAAATGCTGACGAAGGAGTGCGGGAACGGAAGGAGCGACTTTATGAATTGTTTAGCCAGATAGGGGCGGCGTTGGCCAACGCGCACCGCCTGGAGTTGCTGGATTTGCTGGTGCAGGCGCCGCGCACGGTGGAGGAGCTGGCAGAGGAAGCGCACATGAGCGTGGCCAATACGTCGCAGCACCTGCAGCGCTTGAAGCGGGCGCGGCTGGTAGCCGGCGAGCGGGAAGGATTGTACGTGCGCTACCGGCTGGCAGATCCGGCGGTGGCGCGGCTTTGGCTGGAGTTACGCGCGGTGGCGGCGCAGCAGAATGCAGAAGTGGAGCGGGCGCTGGAGGATTACCGCCGGCGCAAGCACGAGTTTGAGCCTATCTCCGCCTCTGAGCTGCAGGAGCGAATGGCGCGCGATGAGGTGGTGTTGCTGGACGTGCGGCCGAAGGTAGAGTACCAGAGCGCACACCTACCGGGCGCGGTCTCCATGCCACAGGAGGCGCTAGAGAGGGAGCTAAACAGGTTGCCGTCGGACAAGTTGATCGTGGCTTACTGCCGCGGTCCGTACTGCGTGTTCGCGGACGAGGCGCTGGCGCTTCTATCAGAGCGTGGATTGCCCGTCCGCCGCCTGGAGGAGGGGGTGGCCGAGTGGCAGCAAGCAGGATATGACGTAGCGCAGGTGAAATGAAGGAGCACCCATGAATAGTGAAAAGAGTTTCTGTTTATCATCAACGATGGGCCTTATGGCAACGAGCGGGCCTATAACGGGCTACGATTGGCGCTGAATTTGGTTAAACAGCCGGATGTGGCGGTGCGCGTCTTCCTGACGGGCGATGGCGTGCAGTGCGCGCGGCGCGGGCAGCAGACGCCGCAGGGGTATTACAACGTGGAGCGCATGGTGAAAGCGTTGGCGCGCCGTGGGGAAGTCGCCACCTGAGGCTCTTGCAGCGAGGCTCGCGGGCTCGAGCCTGAGGACAAGGTAGAAGGTGTAATCGAGGGTAATACGCTGCTGGAGGGAGAATGGACGCTGGCCGCGGACCAGGTGTTGGTTTTTTAGTCTGGCGCGAGCAGGAGAAATGGTGAGTACTTTGGAGCAGAAAGGAATTTCGGAAACAATCAGCGTGGACGACCTGCGCGAGTTATTGGAGAAGGGCGACCCGGTGACGCTGTTGGATGTGCGCCCGGTGGAGGAGTGGGACGACTGGCGCATTCCAGGTAGCATGAACATAGATGCCTATGCCGCGCTTCAGGACAATGACCCGCAGGCGCTGGCGGGCGTGGACCTGCCGGCAGAAAGACCGGTGGTAACTGTGTGTGGCGCCGGTGTTACCAGCCTGACGGCGGCGAGACAGTTGCAAGAGCGAGGCTACCGGGCGCAGTCGCTGGCAGGCGGCATGAAGGCCTGGAGCCTGGCCTGGAATAGCGCCGACGTGCCCCTGGAGACGGAAAAGACGCAGGTGATACAACTGCGACGGACCGGTAAGGGCTGTCTCTCTTACCTCGTTGGTTCGAGAGACGAAGCGCTTGTCGTCGATGCCTCGCTACCATCAGAGGTTTACATGACGCTGGCCCAAGAGCGTGGGTGGCACATTACGAAGGTTATCGATACGCACATCCACGCCGATCATCTGTCGCGCGGCCGGCCTCTGGCAGGGATGACGGGCGCAACCCTTTACCTGCCACAGAACCGTCGCGCCTCGGATTACGCGCCGCTGAGGGATGGCGAGACCCTTCAGGTTGGCGCGGCCACTCTGCAAGTGCTGGGCACGCCGGGACATACGCCGGAGAGCGCGTCTTATCTTCTGCAAGAACAGGCTCTTTTCACCGGCGACACACTCTTTCTCGAAGGGGTGGGCCGGCCGGATCTGGAGGCCGGCGCTGACGAGGCGCAAGAACGGGCGCGAACGCTGTACGGCTCATTGCAACGGTTGCAGGAACTGGCGGGTAACGTGTTGGTGTTGCCGGGGCACACCAGTGAGCCGGTCGCTTTCGACGGCGCGCCTATCGCGGCGACGATGAAGCAGATTCGGGAACAGGTGGCGCGGCTGCATCTTACGGAAAGTGCCTTTGTGGAGTGGATACTGGCCAACCTGCCGGCGCCGCCGCCTAACCATAGCCGCATCGTCGCTTTGAATGAGAGCGGTGAGTGGCCGGACGGTGATGTGACTGAGCTGGAAGCGGGCGCTAACCGCTGTGCGGTGCGCTAAATGCGAAGAGCAGGGAAGATAAAAGAAGACATCGAGCTAGGGTTACGAGAAAACTGGCGGCAGTTCGCGCTGCTGATCGTGGTCAACGCCTTCGTGGGAGCCATGGTGGGCCTGGAGCGCACGGTGGTGCCCCTGATCGCCGAGGAGGAGTTTGGCCTGGTGTCGCGGACGGCGGCGCTGTCATTCATCGTCAGTTTTGGCCTGGTGAAGGCAGTGGCCAACCTGTTTGCCGGAGCGCTGGGTGACCGTTGGGGGCGAAAGCAGATCTTAATTGCCGGCTGGCTGGTGGGCTTGCCCGTACCCCTGCTGATTATTTTCGCGCCGACCTGGGGCTGGATCGTGTTTGCCAACGTGCTGCTCGGCGTGAACCAGGGCTTGTGCTGGTCGACGACGGTGATCATGAAGATCGACCTGGTGGGGCCGAAACAGCGGGGCCTGGCCATGGGGCTGAACGAATTTGCCGGCTATGTGGCGGTGTCGCTGGCGGCGCTGGGCAGCGGCTATCTGGCGGCGGCCTACGGGCTGCGCCCCGCGCCGTTTGTGCCGGGGATCGGCCTGGCGCTGTTGGGCCTGCTGTTTTCCCTGTTTTTCGTGCGCGAGACGCGGCCGTACGCGGCGCTGGAGGCGCGGTTGGAGAGGGTAGATAAGGACAGCGACGCCGGAGAGGAGGAACCGTCCTTTGCCCAGGTTCTGTTGCTGACGAGCTGGAAGAACAAAACGCTGTTTGCGGCGAGCCAGGCGGGAATGGTCAATAATCTGAATGACGGCATGGTGTGGGGGCTAATGCCGTTGTTTCTGGCGAGCTTTGGGCTGTCCGTAGAGCGTATTGGACTGCTGGCGGCGACGTATCCGGGCGTATGGGGCCTGGCGCAGTTGTTCACGGGCGCCTGGAGCGACCGCGTGGGGCGTAAGGGGCTGATTGCCGGCGGCATGTGGGTGCAGGCGGCGGGCATCGGGCTGCTGGTGGTAGGGCGCAGCTTTTGGCCGTGGTTTGCAGCCGTGGTGTTGCTGGGGTTAGGCACGGCAATGGTCTATCCTACGTTGCTGGCGGCCATTTCAGACGTGGCCCACCCCACGTGGCGCGGCTCGGCGGTGGGCGTGTATCGCTTGTGGCGCGATGGTGGGTACGCCGTGGGCGCGTTGGGCGCGGGGCTGCTCGCGGACGCGCTGGGGATGGGGGCGGCGATTGGCGCGATTGGGGCGTTGACGTTGGCATCGGGGTTGGTCGTCGTGGGGGTGATGCGCGAGACGTTGGAGCGTGGAGATTAGAGATTGGAGATCGGGGAAGTGACTGGCACTTGAGACGTGCCGGTCACCTGGGACGTTATTGGTTGGCGGGGAGGACGTGGACGAGGAGGGGATCGGATTTGCCTTTTAGTTGCAATTGGCGTTGTTCGAGGGGGCCGAGGGCGGGGGTGATGGCGGCGTAGGCGGCGTCGCTGAGAAGGATCTCGCCCTGTTTGGCGCTGGAGGCCAGGCGGGCGGTGGTGTTGGCGGCGTCGCCGAGCACGGTAATATCATAGGCGCCCTGGGGCGAACCGACGGAGCCCACGAAGGCAACGCCGGCATGGACGCCGGCGCCGATGGGGATCCAGGGGCCGCCGGCGCTGTTGTGACCGGTGGCTTTGAGGATTTCGCGGGCGGCTTCCAGGGCGCGGGCGGTGTAGTTAGGGCCGGCGAAACCGGTGACGTAGATGCCGGCGACCTGGTCGCCCGTAATCTTGTCGATGAGGGCGTCGCTACGCACCATGACCTGGGTGGCGGTGGTGTAGAAGCGGTTGATGAGTTTGCTGTAGGCCAGGGGCTCCATCGATTCGGCAATGGGTGTGGAGCCGCGCACGTCGGCAAAGAGAAGGGCCAGCTCGACTTCCGCCCCACCCTGGTGCCGCGAGGCGAAGACGTCGCAGAAGTTGCACAGCTGCGGATTTAGTTTGGACGGTTGTTTCTGGTAGAGCATGCGCACGATGCGGCTGCCCAGGCCCTGGAAGGGAGCGTAACAATTTTTGCAGCGGGGCGCGCCGGGCAGTAAGCGGAAAAAGTGGCGCTGGCGGCGCTCTTTGCCGAATTCGCCGGTCGTTAGATAGCGACGCCAGACCTCCTCGACCATGGCGTCGTGCTCGGTTTTCTGGATATGTTCGCTCACTGCCTATTCCTCCATAGCTGCCGGTTGGGAAGGTGACCTTGGGGTGGCGGTCGTCTGTGCATCGACTGCGTCAAGGGCGTGGAATCCCTCGTAGCCGGGATCGATGACGGTAGCCAGGCCCCGACCGTAAGCGCCGATGGCTTCACCGATGCCGCCGTAGAAGGTGGGGAAGGCGTAGATCATGCTGCGCAGCTCGGAGATGGGTACGCCGGCGTGGACGGCTAGGTTGAGCAGGCCCAGCATGTCGCCGCCGCGGGGGCCGACGACGGTGGCGCCCAGGAGCACGCCGCTGTCACGATCGGCGACGAGCTTGATGATGCCGTTTCCGGAGCCGTGCAGCCAGCCGCGGAAAGTGGCGGGCAGTTGTTTGACGACGGCGATGACGTCGCGCCCGCCGTCGCGCGCCTGCGCTTCGGTGAGGCCCACGGCGCCCAGCTCGGGGTCGGTGAAAGCGGCGCGGGGCACGGCGTCGTAACGCGCCGGCGGATGTTCGTGGCCCAGAATTTCGGCGGCGACGATCGCCGCTTGGTAGAGGGCCACGTGGGTCAGCATGGCCTTGCCGGTGACATCGCCCATTGCATACAGATGGACGGCGGACGACAGACCGCGGACGGCGGGGGAGATACGCATACGTTCGTCTACGGGGATGGCTGGAGGGAGTGGGTCGAGGCCGATAGTTTGGAGGCCGATGTTCTCGGTGTTCGGCAGGCGACCGGCGGCGATGAGCAGGCGTTGGGCGCTTATCTGCTCGCCGTCTTGTAGGGTGAGGACGATGTTGGGACCGTCTGCCTGCACCCGGCTGACGGTGACGCCGGTGCGCACGTCGATGCCCTCGGCGCTGAGGGCGGTCTGGATGGTTTGGGATGCTTCCGGTTCTTCGGCCGGCATGAGGCGGTCGGCGACTTCCACGATGGTGACCTGCACGCCGAAGCGCGACAGCACCTGCCCCAACTCGCAGCCCACGGCGCCGCCGCCGAGGACGACGAGAGAGTCGGGCAGCGTTTCGGCCTGCATGACGTCGTGCGTGGTCCAGGCGTCGATCTGATCGAGGCCGGGAATAGATGGGATGGCGGGCCGGGAGCCGGTGGCGATGACGATGGCGCGACTGGCGGTATAGGTCTGATCGCCCACGGCGACGGTGTTGGGACCCACGAGGCGACCGCGACCGTGCACGAGGACGCCGCCGCGGCTCTGAAAGCGTTGCACGGCGTAGGAATCGTCCCAGCCGCCGGTGACTTCGGCGCGTACGCGACGGGCGATGAGGGGCCAGTCGGGAGTCACTTTTGCGCTTCCGGCAATACCGTCCACACGGCGCGCTTCTTGCAGCACGTTGGCGGCGCGGATCATCAATTTAGAGGGCAGACAGGCCCAGTAGGCGCACTCGCCGCCGACGAGGGCGGCTTCGATGCCCACGACCTGCAATCCTGCGCCGAGGAGGCGCAGTGCGAGGTCTTCGCCACAGGTGCCGACGCCGAGGATGATGACGTCGGTTTCGGTCGCCAAAGACGACGCGCCGCCGCCACTTTGGATGGTGCTCATGGGAGTCTCCTTTTGAATATAGAGAAAAGTAGCGACGGGGTTCCTGGAGGAACTGCCGGGTTTGACGCCGGATGAGTTTGCTTCTGAAACGCTGGAGATTATTGTAAACGATTTTGGCGGATTGGGATATAGTGAGGTTGGGGATTGGTTGATTAGAGATTGGAGATTAGTTGACTGGAGATTGCGGTTAACTTCGTCAGCTTGGGAGATTGAAGATTGATTGATTGGGTAGTCCTGGCGCTGGCGGGGTTTGTAGCCTTCTTGATTAGCACCGTGGCCGGGGGCGGCGGGTCGCTTATTCTGGTGCCCATCGTCGCCTTCTATCTGGGGGCGCAGGCGGCGGCGCCGGTGATTTCGCTGGGCAACACCATAAACCGGCCGGTGCGACTGGCGCTGTTTTGGAAGCACATCGATTGGTCGGTGGCCAAATACTACATTCCGGGCGGCATCATCGGGGCGCTGATCGGTTCCTATCTCTTCGCCACAATTAGCATCGAATCGCTGCAGATTGTGGTGGGGCTGTTCCTTATTTCGACGGTGTTCCAGTACAATTTTGGCGAAAGCGAGCGCTCTTTCGAGGTAAAGGCGATTCACTTTTTCCCGCTAGGATTGGCCGTCGCGATCTTTTCGGCGCTGATCGGAGCCACGGGCCCGGTGCTCAACCCCTTTTATCTAAACTACGGGCTGCAGAAGGAGCCCATGATTGCTACGAAGACGGTGAATTCGTTCCTGGTGGGGCTGACCAAGATCGGGTCCTATACCTTTTTCGGCGCGTTGCACGGCGACTTATGGTTCTACGGCATCCTCATCGGCGTTGCCGCGGGCGTAGCCAGCTATGTGGCGAAGCGTAGTTTGGGAGAAATCAGCAGCCGCACGTTCCGTATTATGGTGATCGGCTTGATGGTGATTAGCGGGGTGGTGATGATCTATCGCCAGGTTTCGGGATAGCTTTAGTATAGAAGGAAGAGTAAAGAGCTAAGAAGGAAGACGGCAACTGAAAATTGGCAGGGCTGAAGGTCGGCCGGAAAGAGGAGAAGCGTGTAGCGTGCGAATCTTATGGGAGGGTGGAGACGGCGCAGCGGAAGCCGGTTTCTGCGCCGTCGTTCTCGGGCTCCCACCAGTCGTGGTAGGCGGCGCTGCCGAAAGCGCCGTGCCAATACCAGCCGCCGCTCCGGCCGGAGCGGCGGTCGTCAGGCGAGGATTCCGGGCCCTGGGGGTTGTCCAGGGGCGAGAAGCGATAGTAGTTGATGTCGTGCCAGTCGGCGGTCCATTCCCACACGTTGCCCGTCATGTCCAGGACCCCATAGGGGCTGGCGCCGGCGGGATAGGAGCCGACGGGTCGGGTGTCGCCGTCGCGATCGCCGCTATTGGCCAGCGTTGTGTCAGGCGCCGCATCGCCCCAGGGGAAGATGCGTGCGTCTGTTCCGCGAGCGGCCTTTTCCCACTCGGCGTCGGTGGGTAGGCGCGCGCCGGCCCATTCACAGTATTGTTGGGCGGCGAACCAGTTCACAAAAATGACGGGATAGTCGTCATAGGCGGGGTTGCCCCAGTAGTCGGGGCGCGTGTTGGAGCCGGTGTCGGTCGGCGGTGGGCAGGTTCGGGCCTCGACACAGCCGGCGTACATGCTGTTTGTCACTTCGGTCTGGTAGATCCAGAAAGCGTCGAGGCGCACGGGGTGTGGCGGCTGCGAGGCGTAGAAGTGATCGGGCTCGCACTCGGAGCAGATGCTGAGCAGAAATTGTATCTGGTCGTCGGAGAGGCCCATGATGAACTGGCCTTCGGGGATGAAGACCAGAGCAGCGCCGTCAATGGGGTTGGTTTGGATGGTTCCGGCGGCAGGCGT
>CAYSMQ010000028.1:11157-20731 GCA_964432035.1 uncultured Ardenticatenaceae bacterium | reverse complement strand
ACGTCGTACACCTCGCCGGCGGCGTCCTGACCCTCGATCTCACCGCCAAGCACATATAATTTATTCAAAAACACAGCGCTGCCCGCAGCGGCGCGGCCCTGTTGCATGGAGGGGCATTGCGACCACTCGCTCGTCGCCGGCTCGAACGCTTCGCAGGAAGACAGCGGCGCATTGCCGTCGCTGCCGCCTGCAACGTACAACTGGCTGCTCAGGACACCGCCCACAGCCATGGTGCGCGCCTGTTCCATGGGCGGCAACGTTTCCCATTGCTGCCGCGCCGGATCATAGACAAAGGCATCGGCCAGTACCGTTTCACCGTCTTCCCCACCGAATAGATATAGCAGCCCGTCACTGACGATGGCCACCGCGCCCGCCACCGGCCTGGGTAGTGCGGTCACCGGTCGCCAGGCATCATTGAGGGGACTGTATGCTTCCACCGCCGTGGTGGCCTGCCCGTTATCTCCATAGCCGCCGGCAACGTATATCTCTCCTGCCAGCACACCGGCCGCCGCTCCTGCGGCTGCCGTCAACTTGGCAGCGCCCCGCCGCCAGCGTTGTTGTTGTGAATCAAAAATCAGCACCCGGTTGTCGACGCCTTCGGTGCTTTCGCCGCCAATGGCGTACACGTTGAGCCCCACCGTAGCCATTGCCATGCGCGACCGCGGCTCTGGCAGCGTGCGACTCTGCACCCAATTATCGCCAAGGTCAATCTCCTGAAATGCTTCCACGGTCGGCGCGGCGTCTGCCGGGGATCCCGTCGGCGAAAGCGCCGTCCCCATGTTGTCCAACAAGAGACTGATAGCCACTACGAGCAAGGCGCCGATGGCGACCAAGCCAATAATTCCCAGTAGATTTCGCCTCTTCAGAAGCTCGCGGTCACCAGACGTTAGTGGCTCAGCCGTTTCGGTGGCAACGTCCCCGTTCTCGTCGTCGTCCGCTGCTTCTGCGCTACCGTTCTCGGTGTCCTGTGCCTCATCCTCGTCATCTACGCCTTCGCCGTCCTCGACAACCGGTTCTGGTTCCAGGCCCGGAATAGACAACACGCCCTTTTGCAGGGCGACCGTTGCCGCCTCCGTGCGCGAGGAGACGCCAAGTTTCGTGAAGATGTTGCGCACGTGAACCTTGACCGTGTTGTGACTAATAGAAAGCTGATCCGCGATCTCACGGTTCGATGCACCTTCCGCAAGGCAGTTCAGGACGTCAAGTTCTCGCTCGCTGATGGGTTCACCAAGTTCAGGCATTGGTCAAATTATAGCGGTGCGCTTCCTGGCTGTGCAATTGGCGTCTGCTACGCTTCGTCTTGTTTAACAGGCGGTTCATGGTATCCAAAAGCTGCGTGTAGGCGATAGGGTATCGGTCAGGGGTGTGGTGCCCGTCACCGGCGCGGTGCCACTGATCGGGGCCGAGGGCGTCGGCGTCGCATCCTGGCAACCCTGGCGCGCGTTCTGTAACTTCGTCAGCAGCGCGTCCGATTCATTGTGTCCGTAGGCTTCGTTATACAATCCTTCGGCCGGACACCATTCTTGCTGCGCCGCGTATTGGTCTCCGTAAGCCACCAGCGCCTCATATAGCTTGCCACAGGCGTCGTGGAAAAACGGCGCCGCCAGGCAAAGGTCGCGAAAGTAAAAGAGGCTGACCTCCCAATTTACGCCAAAGTAGCCCATTCCTGCCAGATAGAGCTCTGCCCACTCCTGCTGATCGCGGACGTCCTGCGGCAAATCGCCCAGACGTTGCGCCTGCTCCAGGTAATAAAGCCCTAGCTCCACCTGGTCCTCGTATAGCAGTTCGACCCCTTGCGCGATATAGCTCTCGTATAGCAGTTCATCTGTCTCTCTGCGCTCGTATTCAGGATAATTATGCTGGAAGGAAATAAGCGACGTAATCGCCTCCTCCCACGCTTCCGAGGCCACAAGTTCGTCCAGACGTTCCAGCTCTGCAGCCGCAGCCTCCTCTCCGGCGCCTGCTGCCAGAGGCGTCACTCGTGGCGTCGGCGTCGCTTCGCTGTCAGACGGCTCTGATGGACCGCGCGTTCCCGTAAGCGCTTCCTGCGTGTCGTCCAACATCGCTCTGGCCTCTGGATAATCGGAGTCTTGCGCCAATATCCACTCCAACCGCCGCGACGCCAGCAAATAATTGCCCTCTCCGATATCCTCGCGCGCGCGCGCCAACTGGTTGGCCAGCTCTGCCGCCTGTTCTTCCTGCAACCGTTCTGTGCGCAAGGTTCTCCCGCGTTCCAGCGCCACGTAAGCCACGATCGCATACATGCCGATTAGTAATGCGGCGACGATGAGGACGATTCCAAGAATGCGCAATGTACGCGAGCGATGGGTCATAGCGTCAACGCCTATCCCGCAGCAAGTGGCTCCGACCGTTGAACGACGGTCATATCCCGGTAAACTTCCACCGTCTGCGCTGCGATTTGGGCCTGCGTATAGCGTTGCAGGACTCGCTCACGTCCCGCCTTACCCAGTGCATCGCGCAGCCCTTCGGTCTCCATCACTCGCTGCAACAGCGAGCGCAGGGCCTCGACGTCGCCTTCAGGAAAGATGAGACCGGCATCGCCGATAACGTTGGGAATCTCGCCGCTATCGGATCCGATGACGGCAACTTCACAGGCCATGGCCTCGATCAGAACGCGACCAAACTGTTCCTTCCAGTTGGGCATTGTGCGTGAGGGGAGAACAAGAACATCCATTTGCTGCAAATACGAAGGCATCTGGTTCGATGGAATGACACCGTCGAATTGCACCCTGTCGCCAATGTCCAGCTCCTTGACCAGACGTTGTAAGGCGGGTTGCTCCGGCCCCGAACCGGCGATCTGCACGCGCCATATCCCGGGCAACTCGGCGACGGCGTGCAGCAGGATGTCCACGCCCTTATCCGCGACCAGCCGTCGTCCGGCGCAGCCAATGACAAAGCCGCGTCCACGATCGCGCGCCGGCGGCGGTCGAAACAGGTCCGGGTTGACGCCAAACTGCGGCAGCACGCGGAAGGGGCCCGTGTAGCCCTTTGCTCGCCAAACTTGCGCTGCTTCCGCGTTGCCCATCAAGGCAAAATCCACGGCGCCCAGCACCTGACGCTCGAAAAAATTAAATGGGAACGGATAGCGGCGTGCAATATTCTGCCAGGAGAAAAAAAGCGTCTTGACGCCCTCGGCGCGCGCTTGCCGCACCCCCAGCCACGTCGCCAGATTATAGGGTTCTTCGTCCATGTGCAGGATGTCGGGACGAAACGTCTCAAGCCGCTGCTTGAGCTGAGGATAGTAGTGGAGGTGGAACTTTCCATTGAAACGCAATGGATCCACATACATCTCGTAGCCGTTTGTATGGCTACGTTCCAACACAACGTCGCCGGCAGGATCTTGCCACACTGGAGGGACAATCACTGCCAGCGTTACATCGTCAAAGCGGGCGATCTCCTCAAGCTTAGTCTGGTAGGCGCCCACGAGGCACGCCTTGGACACCATCAGTACGCGCATCTTTACACGGCGAGTGGCATGGGCCAGACGGCAAAAATGGAGCTTGTCTGGCCCATGCCACTCGCCATCTGTGAAAGTTGACTCAGAAGCCTATTTTGCTATACTTGCCCTGTTTTGACAACCTGCCACAGGCAAGATCTAGTCGTGAATCGTTGGCGTTTCGGCCCATCCCACCGGGGGTGGGCTTTATTACTTATGGTCACAATTATAGCGGTAGCTGCACTGCTGCGCCTGTGGCAATTGGACGCCGCGCCGCCCGGACTCTACCGTGATGAAGCGTACAATGGTCTGGACGCTTTGGGCGTTTTGCAGGGCCGGCATGCCGTCTACTTCATCGCCAATAACGGGCGCGAACCTGCCTATGTTTACCTTACGGCGCTGGCGCTCTCACTACTGGGCCGCACCGTCTTCGCCGTGCGCTTCGCCGCCGCGCTAAGCGGCATCCTGACTACTGCCGTCGTCTATCTCCTGGGACGTAGCTGGTTCGGCGCCCGCGTGGGCCTCATTGCCGCCTGGCTCTGGGCTGTTACGCTGTGGCCTGTGCATCTCAGCCGCGTTGGATTGCGCCCCATCCTATTACCGTTCCTTTTAGCCTTCATTTTCTGGTTAGGCACACTGGCCTACCGGCGTCGCAGCGCCTGGCTCTGGATAGGAGCGGGGCTGGCCTACGGCGCTGCTTTCTACACCTATCTAGCCGTTCGCTTCACGCCTATTTTGCTCGTCGCGTTACTTTCTTATCTACTATTAAAGCACCGTCCCGCTCGGTCACGCCTGTGGCCTGGCGTTCTCTGGTTTGGCCTGGGTACGTTGGTGACCTTGTCGCCGCTGGCATTCGCCGCTTTGCAGAACCCCGCCCTCATCGTCGGACGCGTCGGACAGGTTTCCATATTTAATCCTGAGATCGGCGGTCCCAATCCCCTTGTCACCCTCGCGCGTCAGACGGGCCGGGCGCTGGGCATGTTTCTCTGGAGTGGGGACACCATCTTACGCCATAATCCCGCCGGGCGTCCCGTCTTTGATCTCCTCATGGCGGCGCCTTTCCTCATAGGCCTCGTCTACTGCCTGCGCCACTGGCGCCAGAAGGCCAGCGTCGCGCTCCTCTTATGGGTTGCCGTCATGCTCGGCCCAACGGTCTTAGCCGAGGACGCGCCACACTTCTTGCGCGCCGTTGGTGTGCTGCCCGCCGCCCTCTATATTCCCGCACTTGGCTTGTCCAAAATTTGGGAATGGCCTAAACTTGCGGGTGCTTTGCGTAGGGGCCTCGTGCTCTTGCTAGTTTTAGGAACCTTAATAGTCTCAGTGTCTGATTACGTCCACTTTGTGCGCCAGCCCGACACCGCCTATCTCTTTGAGGCAGCGGCTCGAGAGCTGGCGCAGCGGGTTAATGCCGAACCGGGCGGCGTCGACGTTTTTGTAGACCGGCGCTTCCAGGATGGCTGGCCTTCGCTTCGCTTTCTGCTCGACGATTCTGCTTCTGTCAGTTGGTATGCAGCGCAAGATGGCATTGCATCTCCTGTGGCGCCGCCGGCGACAATCTACGCCTGGCCCTACGATTCGCTAGACTTTATCGCCCGCACCCTGGACGCGCCTGTTCTCATTTCCATTACTGAGGGCCCGCTGGCTCGGGGCGATCTCGAGCCGCAACCGTACCCGCTTTACGTGCGCTATGAGGGGGTCACGATAGAGCCGCCGGCGGAGAAGGTTGTATTCGACGAACGCCTCGCGCTACACGATGCTAGCTCTGAAAACCTGCCAATGCAGCGCTTACAGGTTGACCTCTACTGGTCGACTCGCGAGCCAGAACCGGCGCACCCTGTCCCTACGGTCTTCGTCCACGTCGTTTCCCAACAGATGGCAGCCGGCGCCCCGCCTATTGGGCAGTCGGACGGACCGCTGGCTCAAGGCTACTGGCCCGTGGCGGCGTGGCAGCCGGGACAGGTGATCCACGAGCGACGAATCATAGACATGCAAGAACCTCTAGACCTTGCGCACCATGAAATTTTAGTGGGCCTTTATGACGCGGTCACCGGCGTCAGACTCTCCGCCTACTCGCCGCAAGGCGAACTGCTGGGAGATTCCTGGCGCTTAACAGACGATCTGCAGACCCACGAGGAGAATTAAGGATATGCGTACCGTTCGCAACTCAATCCTTGCACGATTAATCTTACCGTTAGCCATTCTGGTCACGCTGTTTGCGGTTAATTCCGCAGGCGCGCAGAGTGGAAATCTATTGCAAAACCCGAGCTTCGAAGGGGGCTTCTATACATTCGACCCGGACGACTTTACGTGGGTCGCCCTTTATAGTTCGCAGCGGGCCGACTGTCGCACGACGGACGGTCAGGATCTTCCCTGCAATACCGCGCAAACGCCAAACGGTTGGATTCCCTGGTGGATAAGCCAGGCCGAAGGCGAGCCCGACTGGAAGAACCGTATGCCGGAATACAAACCGGCGACGCATCCCTTTGCCAACCGTCTGCACCACGGCAACTTTGCCGCCCAATATTTTACGTTCCACAGCACGCACACCGCAGGGCTGCTGCAGGTTGTCGACGTTCCCGCCAATGCCCAGCTGCAATTTTCTATCTGGGGCCAGGCCTGGTCTAGCACCAGCGATGGCGATTTCTCAGACTTTCCCACAGCTGTGAACATGCGCATTGGCATCGATCCCACCGGCAGCACCAACCCCTATAGCCCCAGCATTGTGTGGTCCGATTACAAGCAGCCTTACGACAGTTACCAGCAGTTCACCGTCGAGGCCCAGGCGCAAGGTGATACGGTAACGGTTTTTACCATCTCTTCGCCTGACGAAGCGCGCAAGCATAACGATATTTATTGGGACAACGCCTCATTGGTTGCCACGGGGCAGGGCGCCGCGCCTCCGCCGCCAACGGCGACGACGGCCCCAACCGACAACACCGGAGGAACGGACGACGGTGATAACACTGGCGACACGGGAAGTACCGGTGATACGGATGGCGACAGCGCGCCGCCTGCCGTGGCCCAGGGCCCGGCGGGCGCACCCACCTCGACGCCGGATGCAGAAGGCGTCATCTACTATGAGGTGCAAGCCGGCGATTCCTTCTGGAGCATTGCCGCGCGACACGGCCTTACCATTGACGAGATTTACGAACTGAATAACGCGGGCGAAGGCGACTTTGTGCAGCCTGGCGAGCTGCTGGTGGTGGGCAATGCCGAGCCGCCGGCGACTGCCACACCAGAAGGTGAAGAAGAAGCAGCTGAACCAACGGCGACGTCTGCGCCGCCCACGCCTACGCCCACGCCCGCGCCGCAGACGGGCGAAGTCTGCCTGGTGGCGTACGAAGATAACAACCAGAACGGGCAGCGTGACGCGGGAGAATCGCTCAGAGGATCCGTGGCCTTTTCGATCTACGATGGGCAACAGGTGCTCGTCAACTACGTGACCGATGGGACTAGCGAACCCTATTGCATACCGCTGGATACGGGCAACTATCGCATAACCCGCTCCAGCCAGCCCAACGAGACGCTGACCACCGACGGTGAGTGGGCGATTTCTGTCACAGCCGGTTCGGAACAGGATTTTGAATTCGGAAGCTATACCGGCGACGGGGTGGCGGCCCTCTCGTCGGCCGACGGCGAAAGCAGTGGTGACGAGACACCCGCTGCCGATACGGCGGCGATGGCTTTGCCTGAGGAGAACGCCGCGGAACAGCAAACGGAAAACGCCGGCGACGAAAGCGGCGTTACGCGCTGGGTCGTGATCGCTGCTGTGGTAGTTGCCGTGCTGCTATTTGTGGGCGTCCTGGTCATCATTCTCAGCGGACGACGCTCCACGATATAACGTTTGTCAGAAGTGCAGCCGGGCGGTTGTCCCGGTTTGTTTTACACTGAGGTTGGAGGCATGCTAAAGAGGCGAATTCTGTTATCACTGTTGATGTTCATGATGGTCGGCGTGCTGGCAAGTAGCCAGTTCGGCGTCGGTCAATCTGCTGCAGCGCCGCTGCAGCAAGAGAATCTTCTTTCCAATCCCAGCCTCGAAGATCCCTATGAGAACGGAGCCGCAACGGGCTGGGGACGCTGGCACCAGGAATCCGAAGATCCCGGCGGCTGTTCCGGCCCCTATGCCTTCCGCCCGCAGTGGGTGCGCGAGACCAACGGCGCCCTCGTGCGCGACGGCTTTGTCTCGCAGCATATTGGCAACCAGTTTGACACGTGGCATGCCGGCATCTATCAGACTGTGCAGGTGCAGCCAGGCACCACGTATGTCTTCAGCTTTTGGGCCATCGGTCGCGCCTCAAATGAGCAGTTCCCGGCGCCGTCGGATGGCGCAGTGGGCCTCAACGTGCGCGCCGGTATCGATCCTAATGGTAGCGGGTTGTGGAGCGATGGCGACGTTGTTTGGGGCGCCGCCGCCGCGCCGCACGACGGCGGCAACCAGTCTAACTGGCAACAAGTCTCCGTGCAGGCCACGGCCGCTGGCGACCAGATCACGGTGTTCATCGCCGGTGACCTGCGCGGCGCCAATAACTGCCGCGCCCACCTGGATATCTGGTTCGATCAGGCGCAGCTTACAGCCGCGGGCCCGCCGCCCACAAATACGCCGGCGCCCCAACCCACCTCGCCGCCGCAGCCCACGGCCCCGCCCGCGCCCGTAGCGACCAACACCCCTGTCCCACCCACGCCCACCGAGACGCCCGAAGTGACGCCTACCGACACGCCCGAGCCCACGGCAACTGCCACGGATACGCCGGAACCGGGCGCGTCTATTTGTGTCAATGCCTTCGCCGACGCCAACGCCAACGGACAAGATGACGCCGACGAAGGAGCCATGGCCGGCGTCAGCTTCACCGTGGCCCGCGAGGGAGAAATCGTGGGTACCGGTGTTTCTACCGGCCCGCAGGCGATCTGCTTTGACGATCTGGATCCCGGCGATTACCAGGTGGCGCAGTCGGTGCCCAACACGCTGCAAATGACCACCGGCGCTACTGCCGACGTCACCCTATCCGAGGGACAGACGGTCGAAATCAAGTTCGGCAGCCGGCAGCGCGCCGCCGACGAGGTCGTTGATGCGGACGTGCCCGGCGTGGATACGACGACGCCCGATCCTGAAGGTGTGCCCGACATAGAGGACGCCGAACAGGTCGAAGAGGATTCCGGGAGCTCGCTACTGGCCCTCAGCGGGCTGGCGGCCCTCGTCGTCGCCGTCATCCTCATGGGTGGTTTGCTCTTCTACTTCTTGCGCCGGCGCGCCTGAGTTCGGGCGGCATCTTCCCAGTCATGACTTCCTGGGCGCGGCGTCTTCCCTTAGAGATCAACCGGCGCGCCTGGCTTCGTCTCCTGGCCTTGCTTATTGCGCTCCTCGCGGCGCTGCCCCTGATGCAGGAGGGCGCGCTACTCAACACGCGGGGCGGGGGAGACAGCCCGTTCTTGCTGCAGCGAGTGCAGCAGTTGACCGCGGCCCTGGCTGACGGTCACTTTCCCGTGCGCTGGATGCCCGACGCGGCCTACGGCTACGGCTATCCCTTCTTCAACTATTACGCTCCGCTTTCTATTTATGTCGCCGCCCTCTTTCGTTTTCTGGGCGCGTCCTTCACGTCTGCCATCCAGTTTTCGCAGCTAGCCGCTTTTCTGCTTGCCGCCTGGGCGACGTTCGAGCTGGCGTGCCGTTGGCTAGACGACGATTGGGCCGCGCTATTGGCCTCTGCAGCCTATACGCTGGCGCCCTTTCATCTGGTCAACGTCTACGTGCGCGGCGACTCGCTCGCCGAGTTCTGGGCCATGGCCCTCTATCCCGTCGTCCTGCTTGCCGCCCACCGCTTGCTGCGCCCTGAAAGGCCATACGCGGTCAGGGATCGCGCCGCCTTACCGCTCACACGCATCGCGGCGCTGGCCCTCAGTTACGCCGCTCTCATTCTCAGCCACAATATTTCGGCCCTCATTTTCAGCCCTTTTCTGCTACTCTACATGTTCATTGCTGCCCTACAACGGCGGGCGACTTTCCGTCGCGCTCTGCTGCAGGGGTTCCTGGCCCTCCTGCTGGGCCTGCTCCTGTCTGCATGGTTCTGGCTGCCCGCGCTGGCCGAAACCGACCTTGTGCAGACCGGCCCCGTGACGGCC
>CAYSMQ010000028.1:0-11147 GCA_964432035.1 uncultured Ardenticatenaceae bacterium | reverse complement strand
TACTATGGAAATCATTTTCGCGGCGCCGACCTGGTACAGTCCTCCTTTTTCTTTGACTGGGAGGTTGCGGGGCAGACCGCGTTTCGCATGGGACTGGTCCAGGCGCTGCTCATCGTCGCCGGCCTTGTCGCCCTGCTGTGGCGGGCTGCATCCCGCCCGGCGCTCATTTTCACCGTTGCCGCGCTGACCATCGCTACCCTGATGATTACCCCGTTATCCCGTTGGCTGTGGGACACGCTGCCACTCCTGCCCTATACTCAGTTTCCCTGGCGCTTTCTCTCCGTCCAGGCGCTTGCCGGCGCGCTCATCACCGGCGCTTTAGCCCTGCTGCCCGGCAGACGCCTCTGGGCCATTGCGGGGTCGGTGCTTCTGCTGGCGGCAATGGTGCCCTCCCTGGACGTGGACCACGTCGCCGTTGCCGACGCCGACGTCACTCCCCTCCGTCTGGCGCAGTACGAGTGGTTCACCGCTAACATCGGCACGACCGTCAGCGCCGAGTACCTGCCGCGCACGGTTCAGCCCCGCCCCTACAGCAGCGCCTGGCTGACCCACGGCGAGCGACACGTGCCGCAGGTCCTTGCCGGAGACGCCGGCGTCCAACTTCGCTCTCACCGCGCCACGCGCCAGCGCTGGCAGGTGAATGTCTCCGGGGAGCCGGCCCTGGTGCAGTTCCCGACCCTCTATTGGCCCGGCTGGCAGGCGCGCGCTCAGGGTCAACCGCTTGCCATCAGCGCAACCCCCGGTTCGGGCCTCGTCGCCGTGGAGCTGCCTGCCGGCGCCTACACGCTGGAATTGTCCCTGGACCGTACGCCCGTGCGTCTGGCGGCTGAAATACTCTCGCTTGCCGCCGCCTTTGCTTTGCTGTTGTGGATGGCGCGAGCGACGCGAGGTCAGGCCGCCGAAATCTGGCGTCGCCGCCCCATTCGGTTGTTGGCGCTTGCTGCGCTCCTCTTGGTACTGGCCCTCTATTGGCGGCTGCGGCCCGCGCCCGCTTACGGGAGGCAGACGCTCAGCTGGGACTTCGCACAACTAGGATACCTGCACCACGCGCCGCAGGGCATCCCCTTCGCCGACGGCTCGCGCCTGGCGCAATACGACTACAGCGCCTCTACCGTCACTGCCGGAGACACCGTGCAAGTCACTCTGCAATGGCGGGATGTTGCCTCCAACAGCCCTGCCGTCACCCTGGCCCTGGCTACGCCCGCCGTACATCGCGCCCAGCACGCGCTTCTGCTCGTCACCCGACGGCAACCGGTAGCGCAAGGACCCGTGAGTTACGAACTCCCCGTACCCGCCAACGCGCCCCCCGGTCTCTATGTGCCGCGCCTTGACTATGAAGGGGCCGAAGCGCTCACGCCGGCCGGAGAACCGCGTGGCGCCCTCTTTCTCAGACCGCTTCGCGTCGTTTCGCCGGATGGCGGTGCGCAGCCCGAGCGTTCGCTCGACGTCCGCGTAGACGACGTCGTTCTACCGCAACAGTTGCCCGCCTCTGACGCCGGCGCCACAGGTCTTTTCGACTGCGCCTCCGACCAATCGTCTCCTGGCGCGCTACAAGGTCAACTGGCCTGGCTTACCCGCCAACCGCTTGGCGCCAACCTGACGGCCTCGCTGCGTCTCGACGACGACGGCGGGCGCCGCCTGGCCCAATGTGACATGCAACCGGGGTACGGCTTTTTGCCTAGCGTCGCCTGGCAACCCGGCGTCTGGATGTCCGATCACCTGGCTCTGCCCTTGCCCCCGGCGTTACCGCCCGCGCCACACTATGTGCTCTTTGTCACGCTCTACGACGCAGGCGGAAATCAGGCGCTTACCCACCCTCTGGGCCGCTTACAATGGCAAGAAGAGACGCTCGTCTACCACGCTCACGAACCACAATTTTCGCTGCCGGCGGACATAGAACCGCTCCACGTCCGCTTTGGCGAAAGCATCGCTCTGCGCGGTTACCACCTCGGGCGCGAGGACGGCGCGTTGCAGCTGACGCTCTATTGGCAGGCGTTAGAAACCATACAGGACAATTATGCGCGCTTCGTGCACTTGCTGGCCAATGAAAACGGCGCGCCTCTGGCACAACAGGATGGCGCGCCGCAAGAGGGTACCTATCCCACCGGGCAATGGACCGAAGGTGAAGTGATTGCCGACACCGTCACGCTTGACGCGACTGACCTGGCGGGTGGTGACGCCCTGGTCGCTGCCGGCTTTTATCCCCCGGGCGAGCCAGCGGCGCGACTACCCGCTTACGATGAGCAGGGCGACCCGTTGGCGGACGGACGGGTGCTTATAGCTATCCCGGCCGAATAACGACCTGACAGATTTCCAAAACCCGTCAGGTTTACGTCGCTGTCGTTATATTGCTGCCAGGGCCCGCTCCACGCTCTGTTCAGGGCTCACATTCATCTGCACGTCCGTCAACTGGCCTTCTTCGTCGATGACCACGTGGCTGCGAATAACGCCCTCGTACTTGCGCCCGAAGTTTGTCTTCTCACCCCACACGCCGTACTTGTCGGCAACTTCGTGATCCGGATCGGAGAGTAAGGTGTAGGTAAGTCCCTCCTCTTCTTTCCATTCCGCCAGAGTCTCGGGATCATCCGGACTGACCCCAATGACCGCGGCGTTGGCGCTCTCAATGTGGTACAGGTTGTCGCGAAATCCGCAGGCCTGCCGCGTGCAGCCTGGGGTGGCGGCTTTGGGATAGAAAAAAAGGATAACGCGCTGCCCGCGAAAGTCGGACAGGGAAACGGCCTGGCCCTCGGCCGATGTCAATGTGAAATCAGGTGCTTCTTCGCCTACCTTTATCATAGCGGTTACTCCATAATGTCTAACAGGCCTGTCTCTTATACGAATAATAGCCTAATTTGAGTCCTTGCCCACCACCCACATCAAAGCGTGACTTGCGCTTATCATTGCCGGCCCTCGGCAAGTAAGCGCCGTGACGCTCATTCCAAGGCCACAGCCGGTCGGACAGCCCGCGCCACGAATTCGTCGTAGGCCAACATCAGCTGCTTTGTGATCGGTCCAGGACGACCACTGCCCACCACCTTGCCGTCGATTTCCCGCACGGGCACTAGACCGCGCGATGAACTGCTCAGGAAAGCCTCATCCAACTGTGGAATGTGCTCCAGTCGCGGCGCTTGCAGCCGCAGCTCGATGCCTGCTTCCTGGACCAGTTGCAGGACAACCTTGCGCGTAATGCCTTCCAGCATGCCCTCGCCCGCCGTCCACACGCTGCCATCGCGAACGGCGTAGAAGTTGCTCGTGCTGCCTTCCAATAGATGTTCCTCTTCGTCCAGCAGGAGAAAATCGTACGAGTCCTCGCTGTTAATCGGGTACGCGCGCCGCGCTAGGGCAAAGTCCGCCGTCTTGGCTTGCGGGAACTGTCGCTGTAACGTCCGCGCCAACGCCAGGCGCACGCCGCGCTCATAAACGGCTGCCGGTGGTGGTTCGAACGGGGCCAGCGCCACAAGGACGCGACTGTCACCGAAATGAGGAGCGGGCGCCCGCGCCAGCACGTCAATGCGCACGCGGGCGTCTGGATGCTCGTAGACCAAACACACCTGGTGCAGGGCGCGCCGAATAGCCCTTTCGTCCAACTGGTAGCGCCAGTTAAACACCGCCATCGACTCCTCCAGACGTCGTAAGTGGTCTGAGAGACGCAGGAATTTGTAATGGTCGTAGGTGCGCATAGCCGTGTAGACGCCGAGGGACAACGCGTCCGGCAGATCGTACAGTGACGTCATGGGCTCAGGCGGATCAAGTTCCTTTGCGCCCGTGCTTGTAACTGAATAGAGCCGTACATCAGCCATAGAGCCTTCCCATCTGCAAGATGTCAGGTCTGCGCATCTGGCATACTCCGTCGCGCTTCCAGTTGGCGGCGGATCTCGTTAAACGTTTTACGGTCCAAAGGATAGCGCCACGCCGCCAGAATCGCTAAGAGAAGCGTAATCGCGGGAAAGACGCCCACGAAAAAGCGCATCGCCAGCAAAGCCGATTCTGGTTGCTGTACAAAGGCGCTGCCGGTCTGCGTGCTGATAAAGCCTGTGGCGTCCAGGACCTGGCCCACGACAAACGTCGCCAGCCCCGCCGCCAACTTTCGGAAGAAAACCAGGTAGCCGTAAAAGACCCCTTCGCGGCGCTTGCCCGTCTTCAGCTCGTCAACCTCGATCACATCGGCAACGATGGCCCAGGGAATGGCGTTTGCCGCACCATATCCCAGACCACCAAAGATCGCGGCGACGAGAATCAGGTTCTGGCCCCCGGGAGGCACCTGGCTAATGATCAAGAGCACGATGCCCAGGAACGTCATACTGCCAATGAAAGTACGGCGTTTGCCAAACCGCCGCATCAGGCGCACGGTGAGCGGCATGGTTACGAAAGCCAGCCCCAGAACCACTGCCAGCAATACGTTATCGAATCCGGGCGACACGCGGATATAGTCGATCAGGAAACGCACGAAGATAAGCAGGACGACGTCGACGGTGGCGAATGTCAGGAGGTAGATGAGGGAGGCCAGACGGAACGGGCGGTTGCTGAAGACCTCCTTGAAGGTCTGGATGGGGCGGATAGGATCGCGAACTACCTCGCGCTCGGGCTCGCGAATGACACGCACCAGGAGAAAGTAGGGAATGATCATTGTCACGCCCCACAGTAAACCGGCCAGCGCGTAGCCATAGCGCAGACCCATGACGCCGCCGCCCAATTGTGGCGCAAAGACATTCTCCGCCACTACTTTGAAGAGCCCGCCCGTAATCAATGAGGCCAGAATTGAAACGCCAATGCGCCAGCCCGCCAGGTTGCTGCGCTCGTCGTAGTCCTCGGTTAGTTCCGGCGTCAGCGCCGAGTAGGGCACGTTAATCATCGTGTACAGGCTGTCGAAGGCCAGAAAGACGGCAACGTAGTACAGCACGAGCGCCCACCGCTGCTCGAACGGTGGCACCGTAAAGAGGAGAGCAAAGGTAAGGCCGAAGGGCACAGCGCCGAAAAGCAAGAATGGGCGACGGCGTCCCCACCGCGTGTGCACCCGGTCGCTGAGCATGCCTATCAGCGGGTCGTTGATGCCGTCCCACAGGCGCCCTACTAGAAAAATGGTGCCCGCAATGTTGGCCTCCAGACCGACGATGCTGGTAAGAAAAAAGAACCAGAAGACGTTGCGCGCCGTGGTGGAGGCGGCCGTGCCCCAGTCTCCCAGGCCGTAGAAGAATTTGATGCGCCGTGGCAGCTGGCTTCGCTCGGTTGCCGTCATTGAGGGGTGCGCTTAGGGCTCGGCGTCGGGCCGGTGTGCTGGCACAAATTCGCGGTAAGCCTCTCCCGCCGCCGTAAGTTGTCCGCTTTCGCGGTCATAAAGATAGCTGGCGCTGAACTCGTCACCCGGTGGTCCGGAAAGAATGAACCAAAGCCACCACTGCACCAACCGCCCGCCGTCTTGGGCAAATCCTGTATCGTTGCGCGCCGTAAGCATGAACTCAAAGCTGCCTTGCAAGAATGTCGCCACGTCCTCCGGTGTGTAACCGAAGTCGAAAGGCATGAGAAAGCCATATTCTGAGACCAACAGAGGCCGGTCGGCGTAACCGCGCCGCGCCATCCATTCGCGGAAGTCTATAATATTCTGTGCGAAAACTTCCAGGTTGTCATGATCCTCGATTTCGTAGAGGATTGCCAGCTCGTCATCCATGCCCGGCGGGATGCCAATACCCCACTCACCTGCCTCTTCACGCAAGGTAAAGGCGTGCACGTTCCACACGTCGATGGGCATGCGCTGTCCGTAGGTCTCCTCATATGTGTCCAGCACAATGTCCAGATAGGCGCGTCGCAGTGGTGTGGGTTGCGACACGCCGCCGATGGCCACTTTGGCGCCGGCATCGCGGCCCTTGATGTACGTGTAGAGCTCGTGGTACAGCTCCGCATAACGTTGTGGCGTCGTGTTATCCTGCACCACCACGTCGGGCTCATTTCCGATGAGCCAGGTCGCGCCGGGATTCGCCTCCAGGGCGCGGTCGATATCTTCGTATGGCGTGTGCACGCGTCCTTCGCGGACGCGGATCATTTGCCAAAAGACGATATCGCCTGGGCGCGGTGGATCGGCGTGCACGTTCCAATCGGCATAGCTGGCGAAGGGGATGTTCAGGTGCGCGGTCGCTTGGACGTCTTCGCCGAACCCCGTCAGCCCAAAGCGCTGTTCGTAAGACACATTGAAGGCGTCCGCAGGCACGGTTGGCGGGATCTCGGACAAGGGAGACGTCGTTGCTGTGGGCGAAGCAAGCGCCGTCGTTGCTGTAGGCGAGGGTGGCGCCGCCGTCTCCGTCTCCGTAGCCGTCGCCCTTTGCGTTGCCGTCGCTGTCTGGCTGGGCGTGGCGGGCAAACTGGTGCTTGTTGCGTCCGTGGACACAACCGCCAACGGCGCCGGCGTCTGTGCTGCTTGCATGGAAACGTAATAGACAAGCAGCGCCGCGCCGCCTAGCAGCAAGAGCGCCGGAACGAGCCAACGAGCGACGCGGGCCATCTAAGAAACCTGTCCTTCAATTTGCATCATCTGGAAATTTCCTCCGTCCGTGAGGGCATGACGGAGTGGTCAGCGTTGCCCGCCCATCACGCGTCCCATAAAACGGATCAGGGTCAAGAAAAGGCGCTGAAAAACGTTCAACTGTGGGCGCGCCTCCAGGCTTTGCTCCATGAGCCCTATCGCTTCTAAGATCCGCCGCTGGCGTAGGCGCAACAGGCTGAGCGCACGCAGGAGTTGCGACTGCCGCTCGCCATCACCTGTTTTGGCCATCAGCTCCGCGCCGTCGCTGTAATAACGGGCCGCCTCCTCCGACTGTCCGTGAAAAGCGTAGAAGTCGCCCATGTTGCCCAACGCTTGCCCCAGACGGTTGTCATCGCCGGCCTTGGCCAACAGCTCGATAGCCTCCTTCAGCGCATCTTCGGCGGCGTCCCATTCGCGACGAACACGCTGCACCACGCCGATGTTATTCAGGGCTTCGGCGCGCCCAATATCGTTCCCGGCCTCCCCGTAGCTATGAGCCGCCGCTTCGAATTTGGACAGCGCCTCGTCGTGCATGCCGCGCCTGAACAGCGCCAGGCCTTCATCCTTCAACTGGTCAGACATAACGTTGGCATCCTGCGATATTGAGCCACACCTGGCATTCTACGTGTTAATAAGTGATTTCAAGAATTCCGGCGGCGATACTGCGTAGCTTCTCCGCGTCCATTTCGCTCAGTCGCATTGCCGTCTCCAGATAGGCAATGTTGACCGGCTTAGCGACAAATGCGCGGACGTCCGGCGGCAGCTCCTGGAAGTAGCGGTTCATCTCGTGCTGCGCTTCGTGCCGACCTAACGGACCCCGCTCTTCGTCCAGAAAGTAGTCTATAGAGAGGTCCAGGTAACGGGCCATCTCTTCCAGGTGCAAAAACGGTACTTCCTTATCGCCCATTTCATAGGCGTTGATCGTTTCGGCGTCGACGCCAATGTGCTCGGCAAGCTCTTCGCGGCTTCGCCCGTTGTCCAGGCGCGCTTGCTTCAGGAGTCCCCCCACGATCTTGTGGCGCAGTCGTAGCACATCTTCATAGTCTGGCTCGGGGCCGTCGCTAAGGGTCTGGCTGCCCCAAAAGTGTGCCATGGGCACGCCTAAATAGATAGCCAGCACTTCCAGCTCTGGCAGTGAAAGCACGCGCTGGCCTTTTTCTGCCGCCTCAAATGCTTCCGGCGTCAGATTGAGCGCGCGCGCACACTGTTCCACCGACCTTGCGGCGTGGCGACGGGCATCTTGAATAAGAACGCCTAACATCCTGGCACGCATACGACTTCTTTCATTCATGGGCCCTTCCTGGCGTAAAACCTTTTCCGAATCTAACGACACGCCGCCCACGGCGGCAAGTCGAGGAGTCCCTCAGGAGAAAATCTTAGCACAAATGCGCATGCATGCAATTGTCCAATGGTCATATTCGTCGACAGTACCGCTGCAATCTGCAACAATTGGGTATTTCGGCTAGTATTGGGACTGGAGAACTATTCAACTATGATCGCAAGCCTCCACGGAATAATCAATCATATTGCCGACGACCACCTCATCGTCGCCGTTGGCGGCGTGGGGCTGCGCGTCTATGTGCCGCGGACGGTGCTCGAAGATGTCGGCGGGGTAGGGCGCAACATCAGCCTGCACACGCACCTCATCGTGCGCGAGACGGAACTGACGTTGTATGGTTTCGAATCCGAGGAAGATCTCTCCCTGTTTGAACTTCTGTTGGGCGTCAATGGGGTGGGGCCCAAAGTGGCGCTAGCAATCCTCTCCACGCTCAGTCCCGAACTGTTCAAGAATGCAGTGGCCCGTGAGGAAGGCGCCGTTCTGCAACGCGTGCCCGGCATCGGCAAAAAGACCGCCGAACGTATCCTCTTCCAGCTGCGCGATAAGCTTCAGGTCGTCTCCGGTGGGCCCATGCCCATGGTCAGCGATGTTGACGCCGACGTCATCGAACTACTCACCAATCTTGGCTTCAGCATCGTGGAGGCACAGACCGCGCTACAAAACGTGCCCCGTGAGGTGACCGACGTCGACGAACGGTTACAGCGGGCGCTACAGCACCTCGATCAAACCTGAAGCAACTTTCAGTCCCTTTCAAACGTTGCAGAAAGCGTAAGAATTGCAGTAAGCCCTCCTTCTTACAATTAGTACTATAGTACTGATTGATATTAGATCCCTGCTACATATACCCTCGAAGGAGAACAGAAATGCAACGCAAGCGACTTTACGTCATCGCCCTTGTTCTGGCGCTACTTATCCCCACGGCAATTGTCGCAGCCGCCGAAACGGTGACCATTGACAATTTCCAGATCGATTTAGTCGGTCATGAACCCGGCCCCAATGACACCGAAATCTTCACCTATGCCGTAACCGATCTTGGTGCGTCAAATGCGCTGAGCCACTGGACCCTCGGCATCGACACCTGCCTGGAGCACCTTGTTGAGCCACAGCCCGGTTCCTATACCACTGCCACCGGCATCCCTGAATGCGGAGGCAATCCGTATACCTGCGAGTCTGCCGACTATACAGTCGTAACCGGCAACGATCCGACATTGGGTATCAACGGAATCAAGTTTGAAGATGGTGTCCCGCAGCTCAGTACAGGCACCACGCATGTATTCCAGATCACTGTGGAAGAGTTTGCCGGGGTGGAACTGGTCGACGTTGGCACCAAAACTGGTAGCGCCGAAACAAACGGCGAAATCGACGGCCCCATTTGCGGCTCAACCACGGCTGTGAGCCTGGCTTCGACGAACGTGGACAGCGCCCCGCTAGGGACGCTGCTGCCTATGCTGCTCGGCTTCATGATAGTTCTGGGAGGCGCTACACTCTTCGTGTTGCGCCGCGTACAGCTCGCCGCCATTACCGAGTAATCTCAGCTTAAACGACAACGCTTTACCACCTTGGCAGACCTCCCGGTCGTCGTCCGGCGACCGGGAGGTCTTGCTTTATCGTCGTCAACGTCTCAACGATACCGTCTGCTGCACCAGCGAGCTGAACTCTGTCACCTTCTCATCGCGCGACAACCGCGCTGCCAGGTTACCGGCGTGCGCCGCCAGTTCGGCATACGTTGCGTCGCCGGCCCAGTAACTGTTACGCAACAGTTCGGCGTATTGGGCCACGACCACGGCTAACTGGTAGTGGGCGTCGCTCTCTTCGAACGAGGCGTTGAGATCCCAGGTATTGATGTTGCCGTTTGTCTCCTGCACCTGTCCCGTCTGCGGATCCCGCCAGCGCAGTTGAACCGTTCCTAGCCGCCCCGTCGCGCCCTCATGTAGCTGCACCGCATAGAGCGCCGTCGCTGTGTGACCGGCGCCGATCTCGCCCGCGTCCACCGCATCATTGCGAAAATCCTGGTCGGCGACGGCCCGGTTTTCGTAGCCGATGAGACGGTATTGGCGAACGACCTGCGGGTTAAAATCAACCTGCACCTTGGCGTCCAGGGCGATCACCTGCAACGTGCCCGTCAACTCTTCGACAAAGACGCGGTACGCTTCGGACATCGTATCCACGTAAGCATAGTGCCCGTCGCCCTGGTCGGCGAGTTGCTCCATGAGCACGTCGTTGAAGTTGCCCATCCCCACGCCAATCGTCGTCAACCGGATGCCGCCGTCTGCCAACCGGCGAATTTCGGCGGCAAGTCCATCAGGATCCGTCAGCCCCACGTTTGCCACACCATCGCTCGCCAGGATGACGCGGTTGATGCCGTTGCTACGAAAGGCGCTGTTGGCCATCTGGTAGCCCAGTCTCAGGCCCGCTTCGGCGTTTGTCGATCCTTCAGGCTGCAGACTGTAGATAGCGCCCAGGATACGATCGCGCTCAGTTGCTGCCGTCGGTTCCAGAATAACGCGGGCATTGCTGCCGTAGACGACGAGCGAAACGGTATCGTCGGATCGTAGCCCATCAAGCAGCATTTGCAGCGCGCCTTTGACCAGCTCCAAACGGCTCTCGCGGGCCATGGAGCCCGAGACGTCGACCACAAAGGTCAGGTTCGCCGGCGGTCGCTGCGCCTCTGCTACGTCGTGCCCCTGCACACCAACGCGCAGAATGTAACTACCGTCGTTGTGAAACGGGGACGGGGCGCCATCGGCGTAGATGGCGAATGCCACGTCGGGCGGCGCTGCATAGCCCTGGTCAAAGTAGTTGACGAACTCTTCCACGCGCACGGCCTCCGCCGGCGGCATGATGCCGTCACGCACATAACGGCGCGCCACGGTGTAGGCCCCCGTATCCACGTCCAGCGAAAAGGTCGACAGGTTGTCGACGTTAGCGTCGACATAAGGATTGACGCCATAGTCGCGGAAGAAGTTATCAGGCGGCGGTGTCGGGGCCGGCGCAACTTCTCCTTCATACCTCGGCGGCGCTTGTGTCGCTGCCGGTTCGACGGCGATTCTGGTTGCCTCAATCTGCTCACCTTCCTCGGCAACAGGCTCCGTCAACGCTTCCTCAGCTTCGGTTTCCGTCACCTCGCGCACTGATTCCTGGCTTTCACTAACGGCGATTGGTGCATCACTTGGCTCCGGTTGTGTGCCGCCGCAGGCGATCAACACCAGGGCCACGACGATCAGTGTCACTAAACCTCGTTTTCTCACACTCATTTCTCTTCTCCTTTGGCTAGAGCTCAGGTTCGTAGTGGGC
>CAYSMQ010000027.1:0-20806 GCA_964432035.1 uncultured Ardenticatenaceae bacterium | reverse complement strand
CTGCGCCTGGATGTCGATGTCGTACAGAATTTCGACGTGATCGGAGACGAAACCGACGGGAACGCTGATGATGTTTTTCACGCCTTGCTGCGCCAATGCGGGAATGTGTTCTTCGATTTGGGGTCCTAACCACGGTTCTGACGTGCGCCCGGCTGATTGGTAGCTCCAGGACCAGTTGTCATCTGCAAGCCCGGCGGACGCCGCGACCAGGCGAGCGGTCTCGCGTAATTGGCTGTCGTAAGGGTCGCCCATCTCTAAAATTCGCTGCGGCAGGCTGTGAGCGCTGAAGATGACGTGGACGTCGTCGCGCTGTTCTGGGGGCCATGCTTCGAGCCCTTCCTGTACGCGCCGGGCTAAGGCCAGGATATATTTTGGCGCATCATGATAGCTGGTGATGTGCTTGAACTCGATTTCGCCGTGGTACATTTCGAGGCCCTCGTCTATCTTGGCCTGGTAGCGGGCAACGCTCAGCTTGCTGAAGTGGGGCGCCAGGACGAGGCTGACGGCGTGCGTGATGCCGTCGTCGAGCATGTCACGGATGGTATCTTCGATCCACGGCGCCCAGTGACGCATGCCCAGATAACAGCGAAAACGGTGGTCGAGCGCATCCTGAACGGCAGTGACCTGCTGTTTGGTTATTTCTAACAGCGGCGACTTGCCGCCGATCTGGGCGTAATTGTGCGTGATCTCCTCAAGCACGGCGGGCGTCGTCACGCGCCCGCTGCGGATATCGGCCAGATAGCCGGGGATTTCCTCCAGCGAGCTTGGTCCGCCATAGGCCATGATAAGGACGCCGATCGGTGTCTTCTTCTCCGTCGTATTAGGATGATCATCGGTGGTTGTAGCGGGAATGGTCGTCATTGGCAGCTCTTCTCATGTATATAATCGACAATACGTCTAACTGTGTCGGGGGAGGTGTCGGGAAAGATACCGTGGCCCAGGTTAAATATGTGGCCCGGGCGTCCGCCGGCGCGGCGGAGGACGTCATCCGTCCTGGGCTGCAGCTCGCGCCAGGGGGCAAGGAGCGCCACAGGTTCCAGATTGCCCTGCACGGCTCGGTCGTATCCAATACGCGACCAGGCCCAGTCCAACGGCATGCGCCAGTCGACGCCGATGACGTCGCCGCCACAGGCCGCCACGTCTTCGATGTAGGCGGCGGTGCCCGTGCTGAAATTGATCAGCGGCACGCCCGCGACAGAAAGTTTCTCAAAGAGTTTCTTGTTGTAAGGCTGAACGTACCGGCCGTAGTCATCCTTGCTGAGCGCAAGGCCGGCCCAGGAGTCAAATAGCTGTAGCGCCGAAGCGCCTGCTTCTGCCTGGGCCAGTAGGTAGTCGGCCTGAACGGTGACAAGTTTCTCCATGAGCCGCTTCCAGGCGGCAGGCTCAGAGAACATGAAGCGCTTGGTCGTGACGTAGTTCTTGGACCCGCCGCCTTCAATGGCGTAACTGGCAAGTGTAAAGGGAGCGCCGGCAAAACCGATGAGGGGCACCTCCCGCGAGGCCAACTCAGAGGAAACAATCCGTATGGCCTCCAGTGTGGAGGCTAGACGGGTGGCCTTTGCAGGCGGAGTGGCGAGGAGATCCACGTCGCGCGTGCTGCGAATGGGATTGTCGATCTGTGGACCCACGCCTTTTACAAATTCCAGATCAAGCCCCATTGTAATGAGTGGTGGCAGGATATCGGCAAAGATGATGGCGGCGTCAATGTCGAAGGCGTCGACAGGTTGTAATGTAATCTCGGCGGCGAGTTCCGGCGTGCCGATGACGTCTAACATACTGTGCTTTTCACGAATGGCGCGGTATTCGGGCATGTAGCGACCGGCCTGGCGCATGAACCAGACGGGGGTCGCATCCGTGGGTAGACGCCGGCAGGCGCGTAGAAAGCGGGACGAAGGCTCTGTTTTCTTTGTCATTCGATTTCCGATTGCCATAGGACGCGGCCGATGAAGAAGGGGCCGAGACGTTCCAGGTGAAGGGAGGTCTGTTTGGTTTTGCGCATGCGCTGGACGATGATGGAAAGGGGATGCAGGTGGGGGCCGACAAGACCGACAACAAAGTCGTTGTCGTTCTTGTCCAGGCCGTGGCAAGCCAGGCGAATGTCGTAGCCATGCCCGGCTTTGCCGAAAGCGCGACCAATGCCACCGTGCTCCATCAGTATCGTTCGTTGTTCGTCTGCAGATAACTGTTCAAAGGAGCCCGCGCGGCGCAACGGGTACCAGATGGCCCAGGGTAGCTGCGGATCGTTCACACGGTTGCGCGGGCGCCTGATGAGCGCCTGTTCCAGATCGGGCTCGTAGCCAATGGCGTAGGTACGGCCCAGCATGGTGTATTCCGGTTTGGGCCGTAGCTTGCCAAAGCGAGAGCTGTTGAGAAAGGGGCGCATTTGGTCGATGAAGTAGTTGGGATCTTCACTGTAGGTCAGCAAACCGACGCCGCGCGGATCGTTTATGTCTTCGTAGAGGACGCCTTGGACCCAGGCGCGGGCTAGCGATTGTACCAAGGCGCCGGCATCGGGGCAGTCACCAAAAACCAACAACTGCATGAAGAGCCGGCGGTCGGACGAGGTTTCCTGGCCCTCACGCGTGCGCCCGTGTTCGAGCACGTCGGCTTCGTTTTCCGGTTTTTTCTGTTGAATATCCAGAGACATCGAGATTACTCCGATTCTGACTGCAGCCAGGAAGCAGCATCCCTGGCGTGGTAGGTGATGATCAGGTCGGCGCCGGCGCGACGCATGCCCAGCAATGCTTCGAGCACGACACTCCTTTCGTCGAGCCAGCCGCGCGCCGCTGCGGCTTTAATCATGGCATATTCGCCGCTCACGTTGTAGGCAACGAGGGGCAGCTGCGGAAACTGGTCACGGATACGGCGAATGACGTCGAGGTAGGGCAGGGCCGGCATGACCATGAGGAAGTCGGCGCCCTCGACTGCGTCTAGCGACGCTTCGCGCAAAGCTTCACGTACGTTTCCCGGATCCATCTGGTGCGTCTTGCGGTCGCCGAATTGAGGTGCTCCCTCGGCCGCCTCGCGAAAGGGACCGTAAAATGCGGAGGCGTATTTTACGGCATAGGACATGATAGGAATATGCTGGAAGTCGCTTTCGTCCAGGCTTTGGCGAATGGCGGCGACCATGCCGTCCATCATGCCGCTTGGCGCGACAATATCGGCGCCGGCTTCCGCGTGCGCCACGGCTACGCGGCCGAGGATAGGCAACGTCTGGTCGTTGAGCACGAAGTCGGGCGGTAGGTGGGGCTCAGGCAACTGTCCATTGCCTCGATTGAGGACGCCACAATGCCCGTGGTCGGTGTACTCACAGAGACAGACATCGGTAATGACGACTAAATCGGGCGCGTGTTGTTTGAGGCGGCGGATGGCTCGCGGGATGATGCCCTGCGGGTCGTAGTTTTCGCGACCGATGGGATCCTTTTCCTCCGGAATGCCAAAGAGAATGACAGCCGGAATTCCTAAATCGGCCAGCGCGTCTGCTTCTGCCGTCAACTGATCGACCGACAGCTGGTGCATCCCTGGCATGGTGCCGATGGGCCGGCGCACATTCTGCCCGTGCGTGACGAAGAGGGGGTAGATGAAGTCGGAGGCGCTAAGGTCGGTTTCGCGGACCATGCGGCGCAAGGCGGCGGAGTGGCGCAAGCGGCGCGGTCTGGCTCGCGGGAATGGCGCTTGCGCGGCGGGCCTTATGGCTTCTGTTGTTGCGGGAGGGTCACTCTTGATCTGTGTCATAGCAGCTCTCTTTTCGTTCGCATTCGTCGTCTTAGTAGCTTTTTGGCCGAACACTATTTGAAGTAGGAAAGAAGGGCAGCAATCAGACCGTCAATTGTGTACTCTTCGGCGACGATCTGCGGTTCCATGCCCTGTTCGCCGGCAGTGGCGGCTGTGATAGGGCCGATACAGGCGATGACGGAGCGGGAGGCAAGGCGCGATGCTTCTTGTGGACCGCCGACCAGGGAAACGAAGTTGCGCACGGTGGAAGAACTGGTGAAGGTGATGACGGCGGCGGAATCTAGCTGCTCGCGAGCCTCCGGGTCCGGTACGCCGGTAACAGTTTGATAAGTCGCGATTTCTTCCACGTCGGCGCCTCTGGCGCTGAGCAGCTCACTAAGTGCGGCGCGCGCCTGTTCTGCGCGCGGTAACAGAATTTTCGATCCATCAACATCGCCGAGACCTTCGGCGATGCGTTCTGCGACGTACTCGTCGGGAATGAAGGTGGGCATCACGCCGATTTCGCTTAGGGCGCTGCCGGTGGCGGGGCCAATAGCGGCAACGTGGAGACGGTTCAGTTGCTCGACGCTGGCGTCCAGGGCCTGCAGGCGTTTGTGGAATATGTCGACGCCATTGACGCTGGTGAAAATGACCCAATCGTATTCGGAAAGGCGCCGAATGGCTGCGTCCAGCGGAGACGTATCGTCAATCGGGGCAATGCGGATGGCTGGGAACAGTATGGGTACGGCGCCAAGCTCGCGCAGCTGCGCGGCAAACTCGTCTGCCTGTTGGCGAGGACGCGTGATGACGATGCGCCGGCCTTCGAGTGGTAAAGTGGACGAGACCTGCGCGGTGGAGATGGCGGCGAGGATGTCGCCGGCGCCCATGGTTAGGGCCTCGCCGGCCAACTCTGTGGCTAGTTCGTAGGGGTTTGCGCCACTGCCACTGACACGAATGCTCGTGGCGCCGCTTGGCGAGGCGATGAGGGCGTTCATCTCGAGTCTGTTCTCGTCCAGGCAGCGCGCATAAGCCGCAATGGGTGCAGAGCAACCGCCGCCCAGGTTTTGCAGGAAGTGACGTTCGGCTGTAATTGCTCGCCGCGTATCGCGGTCGTCGATGGCCCGTAGCAGTTCCAGGGTTTCCCGATCATCTGCGCGACATTGCACGGCGAGAGCGCCCTGACCCGGGGCGGGAAGCATGACGTCGAACGAAAGCCACGCGCTGGCTTCATCTTGTAGATCCAAGCGCTTTAGACCGGCAGTGGCCAGCACCGCGGCGTCGTAAAGGCCCTCGCGTACCTTGCGCACGCGCGTCTCGACATTGCCTCGTATGGAACGCACGCGCAGATCGGGGCGAACGGCGAGTATCTGGGCCTGCCGGCGGAGACTGCTGGTGCCCACGATAGCCCCGGGCGGCAACGTGCTCAGTGTCTCTGAATTGCGGGCAACGAGCGCGTCGCCAACGTCGCCACGTTTGGGAATCGCGCCAATGGCCAGCCCGGCCGGGTTCTGCACGGGTAAATCCTTTAGGGAATGAACGGCGATATCGATATCACCGTCAAGCAGCGCGGCCTCCAGTTCGGCGGTGAATAGCCCCTTGCCGCCAATCTCGGGCAGTGGCCGGTCAAGCGTCTTATCTCCCTTGGTTTCAAAGGCGCGGATTTCGCATTTGAGCTCGGGCCATACCTCGGTTAACAATGAGACGATGCGGGCGCTCTGCCAGCGAGCCAGGCGCGAGGTGCGGGTGCCAAGACGTAGGAATTGTTGGCGGTCGGTCATTCCTGCTCGCTCTCACTCGTGTTGGGTAGATCGAACAGGTCGCGGACGGTGTCGGCGTAAGCGGTAGCCTGACCGTTTGAGGCACGCTCGCGCAGCCGTACCGTCGGTTCGTGTAAGAGCTTGTTGACAAGCGACCGCGTGAGGTGTTGCACGTGTTTGAGCGTTTCGGGATCGGCGTCTTCGCCGATGAAGCGCATCGTGCGCTCTAATTCGCGGCGGCGGATTTTTTCGGCCTTCTGTCGCAAATCAACAATCACAGGGGAGATGGACAACTGTCTGAACTGGTCATGCAATGCAGCCATTTCGCCGTCGATAAGGGACTCGACCTCTGGAATTTCTCGGCGCCGAGCGTCGAGCGCCTTATCAAGCGATTGGCGCAAGTGGTCCATGTTGTAGAGATAGACGCCGGGCAGATCGCCAACGCGAGGATTGACATCGCGAGGCAGGGCAATATCCACAATTACGAGCTTGCGACCGGATCGCTGCCGCATTATGGGCCTGATTAGTGGCGCGTCAAGAATGGTGCCGGGCGCCGCAGTGGCGCTAATCACGACATCTGCCTGGGCCAGCGCCTCTGGGAGTTCGTCTATGCCAAAGGCGGTTCCCTGCCAGGTAGCGGCAAGTTGCCTGGCGCGTGCGGAGCTGCGGTTGGCAACCAGAATGCGCTGGACGCCGCGCTTGCGCAAAACACTGATGGCCATCCTTCCCATCTCGCCAATGCCTATGACCAGGACCGCGCGCTCATTTAGCGGACCAACGATCTTCTCGGCGTGTGCAATGGAAACGGAGCCCAGGCTGGCAGGATTTGTGCTGATGCCGGTGTGCGCCCGGGCTTTTTTCCCCGCGCGAATAGCGCCGCGAAAGAGGGTCGTGAGTAACGGCCCGATGGTATGCGCCTCGACAGACTGGGTAAAGGCGCCCGTGACCTGTCCCAAGATCTGTGGTTCGCCAAGGATCTGGGAATCCAAACCACACGCCACCCGTAGCAAGTGGCGTGCTGCATTTGCGCCTCGGTGGAAATAAAAATAGTCAGTTAAATCTGAAAGGTCACCATCATGATGCCGGCTCAGAAATTCGATGAGCAAGGAACGGACATCATCCGCGTCGGGATCAACCGCAGCATAAAGCTCAATGCGATTACAAGTTGAAAGAAGCGCCACCTCGGTCACTGACGCGAACTGGCGAGATAGGGGAGCATCATCGTCGACTCGAGCGGGCTGGCTGTGGTCTTCAAGAAGAAGGCCACAACTGAGACGCTCGCGCAGCTCAACAGGAGCTGCGTGGTGACTAAGACCGAGACACGCTATCTGCGTAATTGTCATCGTATACTTCGGCAATTGCCAGGTGAACGGTATTCAAGAGCGAGTTTATGCGCCGGAGCAAGCGCACATTGACGTCGCTTCTTACATGCACATTTTCGGGCAGGTGTAAGGCGGTCTCGACGAGCGTGTCGCGGAAAAACATGGAAGCGCGCAGGGCGTCGGACAGGGGCGTTGAAGTTTTCAGAGCAATCGAGGCGTACTCGTAGCCAATTTCGCGCGCTTGTTGCAGTAGGGCCACGCTTTCTGGCGTCTGTTCTCCATTCTCCGCTGAAAGGTAACGAAGTGTCAGGCCCATGAGTTTCTGCCCAAGCGAGCGGTGACGCTGGCGCGCGTCATCGTCGTAATTGGCCAGCCAGGCGTCGTCCTGATGCACGATCAGTTCGCGGCGCGTTTCGGCGATGGCTTTGTCGGCCCAGATTTGTCCAAGATCCTGCGCATTTTTCAAGGTGCGTCGCTCGCGCGCGAACTGCACGAGATCGGCGACGGCAAAGCGTCGGTGGCCCCCCGGCGTGAGCATCACGGGGATTTCGCCCTGGTCGGCCCAGCGGCGGAGGGTAGTTGGATGCACGCTAAGTCGGGCGGCTGCCTTACTTAGCGGCAACCATTCTGTTTTGGCCTGTTCTGATTCACTCATCATTAGAAAAATGCACTAAAGCGTAAGAAATCTTAGCAAAACTATGCATTTGCTAGTCATTATAGCAAGCGAAAAGGTGTGGTCAAGACGATTTTTCTGTGTATCGGGCAAGGAGCGTTTCGACGGTGTTTTGCGCCTGGTGGACGCAATCAGGTATTCCGATGCCGCGGTATGGACTGCCGGTGACAAATAAATGAGGCGGTAGGGCGGCTTCTATTTCTGCAACACGCTCCAGGTGCCCGACATCGTACTGCGGGTTGGCGTCGGGGTAGCGGAAGATTCTGTGGAATAGGGGTGTGGCACGAACGCCCATGATCGACGCAATCTCGCTGCGCACGACGGCTACCAACTCTTCGTCGTCGACGTCCATCATGTGTGGCGTGCGCGACCCACCAAAGAAGGCGCGAATGAGGACGGATCCTTGTGGCGCGCGGCGGTCAAACTTGGTGGACGTCCAGGTAATGGCGTTAATGGAGCGCTGCTCAGTGCGGGGAATGACAACGCCAAAGCCGTCCAGAGGGTGTGAGAATTCCTGCGCGTCATAGGCGAGTGAAATCGTGCCCGTGCTTACGTAACGGATTCCATCCAAGCGTCGCGCTGCTTCTGGACTTAAGGGCTGCACCAGGCGCGCGGCGACGTAGGCCGGTACGGCAAGAATAACGGCATCTGTATATAGTCGTTGTCCGTCGCTCAATTCAAGCGCGTAGCGCCCGCCGGCTCTGGACTCGCCGTCGCTTGCTCCTGTGTCGATAATTGATTCTACGGCTGTATGGAGGCGCAGGTCGCCTTCCAATGACGCCGTGAGCCGTTCGACCAGCTCCTCCATGCCCCCTTTGAGCGACATGAAGATGGACGTGGGCCGCTTCGGCGGCGTTGATTCGACTTTTCGAGCGTTTCTGGCGCGCCGGGAGGCCAACATGCCTTTGATAAGGCTGCCGTGCCGGCGTTCGATGTCGCGAAAGCGGGGAAAGGTGGCAAGCAGGCTCTGTTTTTCCGCCTCGGCGTTGTAAATGCCCGAAAGTAGCGGTTCGGCGATCTTGTCCAGCGCCTCGTCGCCAAGGCGTCGCGTTATGAAGTCGGCGAGGGTTTCGTCACCGTTGTCAGTGCGTGGGGGGATAAACAGATCGAGCCCCATACGTAGTTTGCCGGGTACCGAAATAAGCGGCGACAGGGCGAATGGCATGAATTTTGTGGGCACAATGAGCAGTACGCCGTCGGGTAGCGGTGTGGGTTTGCCGTCATTTAGGACGTAGGTTTGTCGCCGGTCATCGTTTGTGGGCAGGAGACGGTCGTCAAGGTTCAACTGGTGAGCAAGCTTTAGGGCCCAGGGCTTCTGCGTAATGAATGAATCTGGCCCACCCTCAACGATGAAGTTTTCGCCGTCAAGGAACTGCACTCGCTCGGTCTTAATCTTGCCGCCCCAACGGTTGGACTGTTCGAGCAGCGTGTACTGGATCGGTTGCTCATGCTGCTTCTGCGCCTCTTGCAAAAACCAAGCTGCGCTGAGACCGACGATGCCGCCACCAACGATGGCGACGTGAATCGACTCGGCGCCCGAGTCATTTGAAACCGAACTCATACGTTGCTGTTTTCTCTGGTCGAGTGTCGCGGTTGGTAAGTACAGAAAGGCTCTTCGCCCAGGATATCACCACTCATGCCATAGGCGCGGGCGCGACAACCGCTGCACACGCGCTTAAACTCGCAAATGCCGCATTTTCCGGAAAGCAGATCGGGATCGCGTAGTTGGTTAAAGATGGGCGAGTCGCGCCAGATGGACGCAAGTTCCTCTTTGCGCACGTGGCCCGCCTCTACGGGAAGGTAGCCGCAGGGAAAGACCTCGCCGCGGTGGCTGATGAATGCGACCCCGGTGCCGGCGAGACAACCTTTTGTCATGGTGTTGAGGGCAGGCTGTCCGCCCGGATGAGCGCCGCTTTGCGCGCGGCGCCGGGCGTGAGGGTGATTGCTACCCGCGTGCTGCTGGCGGCGCATACTCTGCGGTCCCTGGCGGATGATGCCCTGGCGACGTTCTTGCGCCTGTCGCTGGCGAGTAATGCGGAAGTAATGGGGGGCGCAGGTGGCTTTTAGTTCAATGTCGCCTTCCATCTCCGCATCGTACATCCAGTTGAGCACGTCCTCGTATTCGTCTGGCGTAATCTGGTGATCGTCTGCAATTTCTACACCACAGCCAACAGGAACGAGAAGGAAAAGGTGCAGGGCCACGGCGCCCACAGCTTTTGCCAGCGCTAACGTTTCCGGCATCTGATCTACATTGTGACGCGCAACAGTGGTGTTGATCTGGGACGGAACCCCGGCAGCGCGCAGATGCTCTATTCCGCGCAGCGCGGCTTCGAAGGCGCCTTTTCCGCGGAAGTGGTCGTGTGTGGCGGCATCTGCGCCGTCAAAGCTGACGCTGACGCGACGAATGCCGCTGGCCTTGATCTTGGCGGCGACGTCGTCGTCGATCATCGTGCCGTTGGTGGCAAGGGCAACGATCAAGTTGCTGTCTGTGGCGTAGCGGGCGATTTTGAAGATGTCGGGGCGAAACAGGGGTTCGCCGCCGGAGAGCACGAGGATGGGCCGGGCAAAGGCGCTTATCTGGTCGATCAGATCCAGGGCTTCTTCGGTGTCGAGGTCCTGGGGTAGGAGCTGATCGGCGACGGTGATGCGGCGGCAGTGAATGCAATGTAAGTTGCAGCCCGCGGTGGTTTCCCAAAAAATCAATCGCGGCGGCGGATACGCCGAAGCAGAGTTCATGTCATGACTCCTATAAAGGTTCGCGGTAAGCAAATGGTTTTGGTGTACGAATCTTTGTCAATCTGAACAAAGCTAAGCGAAGTTACACACGAGGTCTACTATAGCGGACCAGGCGCGCCTGACAATGTGACATATGCCATGAAGTCTTGGGTCATGTGTCACACTATGGGTTTCAGTCGTCGTCGTCAAAAGAAACGATGACTAGGGGTGGCTCTTCGGAGACTGGAGCGTGGGATAGCAGGCGGGCGCAGAGGGCGCCGCTGAGAAAGCCAATCAGATGTGCCTCCCAGGAGATGCCGTTGCCCTGGGGGACGACGCCGACCAGGAGGCCACCATAGAGTACGACGACAATCAGGGCAATTAGGAGCGATTGCGGGCTGCGCTCAAAATAGCCGCGAAAGACGAGAAAGCCAAAATAGCCGAAGACGACGCCGCTGGCGCCAATATAGACGGCGCGAGAGGAACCAACCAGCCAAAGCGCGAGGCCGGTAAGCACGGTGGTGGCGACGGTGACAACGATGAAGTCAGCCGTGCGGCGCCAGAGCACGAGACCTCCAAGTACAAGAAAGGGCAGTGTATTTGCGGCAAGATGGCCAAGCCCACCGTGAAGCAGGGGCATGAGAACGACGCCCCAAAGTCCCTCGGCTCTACGGGGCCAGACTCCCAGCCCGTTAAGCGCCTGATCAAGTAGAAGAACGTCGACTAGTTCCAGTAACCACATGGCGCCAATGATCAGGGCCAGAAAGGTAAGCTGTTGTTTGAGTCGAGTCGTACGGTCGGCGACAACGGTTCGAAAGTCCATGGTATTGCTAATCATTTCCGCTCATTACATGATGACGCTATTAAACCATTAAGCCGTTTCTGGGCCAAAAAGACGCTGCGGCGTGTACTGCCCTTGACAAACTATGTATATTAGTTTATAAACTATGTATATTAGTCTGAGAGGTGTAGACGAAATGAACGTTAGAAAGCACGGTCAAAACTTGTGGCAGCTGACACAAATGTTTTTCTTTAATAGTTATCTAGTCGCAGAGCATGATGGTCTGACCCTTATCGATACCGGTATGGGTAAAAACGCAGATGATTTTCTAGAGGCGGCCGAGGAAATTAGTTTGCCGATCCGTCGCATTGTGCTAACACATGCCCACGTCGACCACATTGGAGCGTTCGATGTTCTTGCGTCGCAATTGCCGGAAGTGGCGGTTGCTTTTAGCGAACGAACCGGCGCATTCTTGCGTGGAAACGTGACGCTGCGGGAAGGCGAACCGCAGACGGAAATCCGTGGTGGCTTTGAAGAGCGCGAGACGAACGCCACGCGTATCATAGAGCAAGGCGACAAAGTTGGTTCGCTACGCGTGTATGCGGCGCCCGGGCACTCTCCGGATCAAGTCGTATTCCTTGATGAGCGCGACGGCACGCTTATTGCCGGAGACGCTTTTCAGACTGCGGCTGGCATTGCCGTGTCTGGCAATATGCGCTTGTTGTTTCCTTTTCCTGCGCTGGCAACATGGCACGCGCCGACGGCTCTGGAGACGGCCATTGCCTTGCGGAAGCTAGAGCCAACACGGTTGGCAGTGGGCCACGGAGCGGTGTTGGATAGTCCGCTTAAGGAGATGGACAAGGCAATTCGACGAGCGGAAGATGCGTTTCATGGCCGCTAAACGCCGCTGGCTAACCCGGGACATCGTGGTGGAGACGGCCGTAGAAATGGCGGACGCGGCGGGGGACGTAGACGCCGTGACCCTTAGCGCCGTAGCACGCAAGTTGAATGTGCAAGCCCCGTCACTTTACAATCACGTGCGAGGCATCGATGATTTGCAGCAGCAGATGGCGCTGTACGGTGTAAGGCGCCTGATTTCCGACATTCAGGACACAACGATGGGCTTTGTGGGCAGGGAGGCGCTGGCGGCCGTGGCTGCTACTTATCGCAGCTTCGCGCAGCGGCATCCGGGAATCTACCCTCTAATCGTCGAGGCGCCGGATCCGGACCAGACCGAACTGCTGAAATCGGCGCAACAATTGTTGCAAATCCTGTTGCTAATCCTTGCTTCTCTCCAAATCAACGGCGACGATGCATTGCATGCAGTTCGCGGCTTCCGTGCTTTACTACACGGGTTTGTATCCTTAGAAGTTAGTGAGGGGTTCAAGATGGCGCTCGATCGTGAGGAAAGCTTTCAACGCGCGGTGAACACATATCTTGATGGGTTGGAACGGCAGCTTTAGAAAATATTACCAGTTGGAGACGGCGCACAAGGTTGCTAGAATTGACACACGAAGCCACTTTCATTTGCAGCCAATTACTCAGGAGCGAACATGGATTTCTCATTGAACGAAGAGCAACAGCAGTTTCGCGATCTCGTGCACCGTTTTGTGGCGACGGAGGTGAAACCGTTTGCCGCCGAGGTGGACGAGGAGGCGCGGTTTAACTGGGATGCTGTGCGCAAGATGGGGCCGTTGGGCCTGTTAGGACTTGAAGTGCCGGTGGATTATGCGGGCGCCGAGGTCGATGCTATTAGCTCGGCGATAGCGATTGAGGAGCTGGGCTGGGCCTGTGGCTCCACGGCGTTGGCCATTTCGGCGCACAACGGGCTCGCGCTGGGCCCCATCGTGCGCTATGGGAACGACGGGCAAAAAGAGAAGTGGTTGCCGCCGCTGGCCGCCGGCGAAGGTCGTTTGGCCTGCCTGGCGCTTACCGAACCGGGCGCCGGATCCGACTTGCAGGGCGGTGTGCGCACAACGGCGCAGAGGGACGGGGACGAGTGGGTTATCAACGGCAACAAGATGTGGATGACCAACGCCTCGATTTCCGACCTGATGGTGGTTCTCTGTCGCACCGATGCAGACGGCGGCAGTCGCAGTCTAAGCCAGATTCTGATTCCTAGCGACACGGAGGGAATCACGATTGGGCCGGCGGAGAATAAGATGGGCCTGAACGGATCGCCGACGCACGCGGTGAACTTTGATAACGTGCGCGTGCCGGCGGAAAACCTCTTGGGCGAAGAGGGTCGGGGTCTGCAGCAGACGTTAGAGACGCTGGACCACGGTCGTATTGGCATTGGCGCGCTGGCAGTGGGCCTGGCGCAAGCGGCGTATGAGGAAGCCGTGCAATATGCGCGCGATCGCCAAGCGTTCGGGCAGCCGATCGGACAGTTTCAGGCGGTGCAGTGGATGCTGGCGGACGCGGCGACAGAGATTCAGGCGGCGCGGCTGATGGTCTATTTTGCGGCCTGGCAAAAACAGCAGGGTAAGCGCTTTACCCAGGAGGCGGCGATGGCTAAACTTTTCGCAACGGAAGTAAGCGAACGGGTTTGCCGCAACGCCGTTCAGATTCATGGCGGTTATGGCTATAGCCGGGAATTCCCCGTGGAGCGCATCTATCGCGACACGCGACTGATGACGATCGGGGAAGGGACCAGCGAGATCCAGCGGCTGGTCATTGCGCGTCACATCCTGGAGATGTAAGGGCGTGGGAAACGTCGGCCAATTGTGCTCGAAGGGAACCGGCTTATGATTTGCTAATGGCGCGGGCGGTTTAGTTAGCTATACTAGAGTAGCACAAGCGGTCATTGAAACGACAGAGCGGTTGCGGCGCCTCCGTAGCCGCTCTTGGCTTGTGTGGAGACGACTGATGGTAGGGAATCAATAGAGTATATGAGCGAAAACGGTTCAGGGCCCGGTCCGAAGACAGTGGAGCGTATCACGTCGCGCCGCACCTTTGCGATCATATCGCATCCGGATGCGGGCAAAACGACACTAACTGAAAAGCTGTTGCTGTACGGCAACGCCATTCACCTTGCCGGGAGCGTTCGCGCGCGGCGCAACCAGCGCAGCGCGACGTCGGACTGGATGGCCATGGAGCAGGATCGCGGCATTTCGATCACGTCGACGGTGCTGCAGTTTCCGTATAAGGATCGCGTGGTGAACCTGTTGGATACACCGGGTCACCAGGATTTCTCGGAGGACACATACCGCACGCTGATGGCTGTGGACAGCGCAGTGATGGTGCTTGACGCGGCGAAAGGTGTGGAGGCGCAGACGCTAAAGCTGTTTGAGGTCTGTCGCCAGCGTAACATTCCCATCTTCACGTTTATCAACAAAATGGACCGGCCTGCTCGCGACCCGCTCGCGCTATTAGATGAGATCGAAGAGGTCTTGCAGATGGAGCCAGTGCCTATGAACTGGCCCATTGGCGACGGCGACCGTTTCTTGGGCGTCTACGAGCGGGACAGCGAGCGTGTGCATCTCTTTGACCGCACGGTGCATAACCAGACGATTTCGCCGGAGACGATTACGACGATTGACGATCCGCGTATCGAGAACGGATTGAGTGAGATGCAGTGGGAGGATTTGCGCGTAAACATTGGCCTCTTGGACGAATTACGGGCCTTTGATCTCGATGCTTTTCGCGCCGCGCGGCAGACGCCCGTTTACTTTGGTAGCGCGCTGACGAATTTTGGCGTGCAGCTCTTCCTGGACGACTTTGTGGAGCTGGCCCCTTCACCGAACGCCTATACCAGCGATGCCGGACCGGTTGATCCTCTTGGACACGACTTTTCGGGCTTTGTATTCAAGATCCAGGCGAACATGGATCCGCGACACAGGGACAGCGTGGCCTTCGTGAGGATTTGTAGCGGGCAGTTCGAACGAAATATGAGCGTTGTTCACAGCCGGACTGGAAACACGATACGGCTGTCACGACCGTACCGCTTCTTTGCCGATGACCGGGAAGTCATCGACGAGGCTTACGCCGGTGACATTATCGGCGTGCCTGGCGGGCGTCGCGACTTCGCCATTGGGGACACGATCGCGGCTGAAGAGGCGCTCAACTTCGCTCCAATTCCCCGCTTCCCACCGGAGCACTTCGCGCGCCTGATCAATAAAGATGTCAGTAAATATAAGCAGTTTCGCAAGGGGTTGAAACAGCTGGAGACGGAAGGCGCCATGCAAGTGCTCTATGAGACGGACGCCGCGAGACGGGATCCCATTTTGGCCGTCGTGGGCATCTTGCAGTTCGACGTGGTACAGGCGCGCCTGGAAGCCGAATACAAGGTGCCCACGCGTCTGGAACCGCTAAACCACCAGGAAGCCAGGTTTGTCGAAGGCGAGCCAGAGGAGATTGATGCCTTGCCGTGGGACTATGGATTGCTGCGGACGAAAGATAAGCGCGATCGGCTCGTGGCCCTGTTCCGCTCCGAGTTTGAAGTTGGCTATTATGCCGAGCGGCACGAGGATATTACGTTCCGGCCGATAAGCTAAGACGAGGGAGCAGAGGTCAGCTCGCGCAGAGCTTCTTCCACCGATTTGGCGTCTTCCAACCGCAATATTTCTTGAGCAGCCGCGCGCACCGAGGCATCGTCAATACCGCGAATGACTTCCTTCACGCGGGGAATTGCAGGCGCATTCATGCTCAGCTCGTCCAGGCCCAGGCCGACGAGCAAGGGCGTTGCCAGCGCATTGCCCGCCAGTTCGCCGCACATGCCTACCCAGATTCCGGCTTCGTGTCCCTCCTCAATCGTCTGCGCAACCATGCGCAAAACGGCGGGCTGTAATGCCTGGGCCAGGTCGGCGACACGTCGATTGCCACGGTCAGCAGCCATCACGTATTGCGTCAGATCGTTGGTGCCGATGCTAAAGAAGTCGACTTCTTTGGCAAGCTGGTCGGCGATGGCTACGGCGGCGGGCACCTCGATCATGATACCAACATCCATCTGCTCATCGAAGGGAATGTCTTCGTCGCGCAGTTGCCGGCGAGCCTGAGCAAGCATCTCCTTTGCAGCTCTTAGTTCGCCCAATTCGCTAACCATGGGGAACATCAACTTGACGTTGTAACCGCGTCCGGCGCGCAAGATTGCGCGTAGCTGGGGCAAGAAGACGTGGGGATTGTCCAAGCAGAAACGAATACCACGCCAGCCCAGAAACGGGTTCTCTTCTTCGCCAAGTTCGATATACGGCAAGGGTTTGTCGCCGCCGACGTCGAGGGTGCGAATGATAACCGGACGATCGCCCATCGCCTGCGCTACCTGACGATAGACGAGTTCTTGCTCTTGCTCGGTCGGCGCTTCGTCGCGGTCCAGGAACAGAAACTCGGTACGAAATAGCCCAACGCCCTCCGCGCCTAACTCGAGCGCCAGCGCGACATCCTGTGGCCCGCCAATGTTTGCCGCAACCTCGATTCTGCGACCGCCGCCTGTGACCGCTTGTTCTTGCGCGCCTAGTCGCACGCGTTCTTGCTCTTCCAGGAATCGACGGCGTCGCGCTTGTAGTTCGGCCGTCGTTTCCTCATCGGGTTCCAGCCACAGCGTGCCGGCTGCACCGTCCACGGCAACGGCTTGCCCGTCAGGCACGGCTTGCAAGGCGGGCCCCATACCGACAATGGCGGGAATGCCTAGGGCGCGCGCCAGAATCGCGCTGTGCGACGTCGCGCCGCCCAATTCGGTGCAGACGCCCAAAACGAGCTCAGGATCAAAGCGCGCGGTGTCAGACGGCGCAAGATCGCGCGCCGCTACAATCGAGGGAGTTTCCGGATCCAGGCTGGGCGCTTCTACCTGTAACAGATGCGCCAGGACACGTCTACCAACGTCTACGACGTCGTTGGCGCGGGCACGCATGTAGTCATCTTCAATTGCCCGGTATTCGCCGGCAAGCGCCTCGATTTCTAGTTGCCAGACACCGGCGGCGCCGGCAGATTGCTCCTGTATTCTTTGCTTCACTTTGTCGAGTAGCGCCGGATCCTGGAGGATGAGTTCGTGAGCGGCAAAGATTTCTGCCTCTGCTTCATTACCGCCCTGTTTCAGCTTCTGCCGTAGCGATTCTATTTCGGAAAGCGCCGCGTCTACGGCAGCCTGAAATCGCATCCATTCGGCGTCCGGATCCTCGACGTTGGTCATCTCCACGTCCGGCAAGCGGGGTCTATATTGGACCAGCGGTCCGAGGGCTATCCCCGGCGAAGCGCCGATTCCCTGCAGTGTGCCGGGCATCTCTTCTGACGGCTCAGCCGGAGGAGCCGCTACGATTTCGGGCCCAGCCGGCGCTTCGGGTTCTCTATCGCCAAAGTTGTCGTCTGCCAGTGCCTGGATGGCCTGTAACGCCTCCCGCGCATCAGGGCCCGTGGCGCTAACAACGATCTCGTCTCCCTGTCGCGCGCCAAGTGTGGCGACCTGGTTGATGCTCTTCGCGTTTGCTTCCTGTTGTTCTTTGCGCACCCGGATCGTAGATTCAAAGCGATTGGCCGTTGCCACAAAGCGCGCTGCAGGGCGGGCGTGGAGGCCCAGGGGATTGGGAATTGTCAGGCGGATTTCGGTTGCCGCCTCAACCTGTTGATCCAGCCCTTCGACTGGTGGCGCGCCGGCCTCTAACAGTTCGGGCATCTGCTGCTGCTTGGCCTCGAGGGAGGTCATTGCTTCGTCAAACACCTCGTCTAGACTGGCGCCAACCGAGGCTTGCACAGCGGCTGCGAGGGCGCCTTCGACAAGAGGCGCCGGACAGAGGCGCACGTTTTGGCGCCGGGCCGGCTCCAGAAACTCCAGGGCGGTTTCGGCGCTCATCAGGGCGCTGCCCAGATCCATGAGCACCAAGACCCCCTCGTCAGCGGGCAGCGATTGAATCGCTTCCAGGACCTTCACCGCGTCGGTGCCGATGGGGTGCTCGGGATCGTCAATGCCACCGGCGAGAGCGATTTGGACCTCTTCCTGCACCATTTGCTGCGCCAGTTCGCGAACGCCGGCAGCGAGGGTTGCACTATGGGAGACGATGACAAGGTTTACCATGTTAATTTCGTTGCGATAGGGATGGGTGAAGGTCAGTTAGCGCCCACGTTGCCGTTCGCCGTTATCTGGTTGAGGTGGATAGGCACTGAGCGCCCAATTATGAATTGGCTATCGTGATCTCCAGCCAGATGCCATAAATGATGGCGGCTACGCTGGCGATGATGAGCACCCAATTTATGACTCGCCGCACCGATACGGAGGGCCGCAAGTCGATGAGAATGGCGCGCAGCCCCAGGGCCGCGTGCACGGTCACGACAATAAGGAAAATGATGGTGATCCCAAAGATGGCGGGATTGGAAATGTAGTCCACCACTTGCTGGAAATCGCGTAATCCTCCCTCAACCACAAAATGGTGGGCAACCATGTGCAGAAGCAATATCGGTACTAAGAGGATGCCCGTGATGGCCTGAACGAGCCACATTGCTCCTGAACGATCTTGCGAAGGAACTGCGCGTTCAGTATCGGGGTGAGCCATATCGCTTCTCCTAAATGGTAAACACCAGCCAGGCGCTAACAACGAGTAGCACAAGGCCAATAATGGACAGGATCCAGAACATGGTGCGATGGCGACGGGCGCCCACACCAAGTCCGACGAGGGCCACCCGCAGGCCGTTCAGTCCGTGAAAGAGGATGCCGAAAATTAGAACCACGTCGAGCGCGAGGAACCAGGGAGACTTGACGATTTCTACGAACGTATCCCACTGGCTCTCACCCTGCGTGAGCAGATAGAGCACTGCCAGGTGTAGGACGAGGTAGAGGGTGAGCCCCAACCCGGTGAGGCGATTCAGGGCAAAGGCCCAGGATCCGACCCGGTCACGACGTACATCGAACCAGGCTTGAAGGGGGCGTTTGGGGCGTACGCGTTCACGGGGTGTCGTTTGTTGAATCTCGCTCACAAGCCATTTCTCCTGTACTTTTATTCACTGCCCAGGCGGAAAAACCGGCGCAATTTCTGTTTGCCAAGTTCGCCGCGCAGGGCCATGATTTTGCCGCCCGGATCGACGTCCGAGGGACAGACTTCTGTACATTCATAGGCCACGTGACAACGCCAGCAGCCTTTCTCATTATCAACCCATTGCAGAGCCCGCTGCGGACTCTGGCCTCTTGGCTCCTCTACGACGCGCCAGGCGGCCGCGAGCGCCGCCGGCCCGTAGTAATCCTCGTCCGTACCCATAATGGGGCAGGCAGAGACACAGGCCCCGCACTCGATGCAGTTTTCATATCTTGAATATTGCTCGATTCCATCCGGCGTGGTTGCCTTAGGTAGGAATTCACTGTGGCGGATGTAGGGCCGGTCGGCGGGATTCATGCGCGCGTAAAAGTCATCCATGTCGACGACCAGGTCGCTGATCAGGGGGATGTTGCGTAAGGGTTCCACAACGACGGTGGAAGTACCCAGTTCGAGTACATTGACGACACACGAAAGTTTTTCCTGACCGTTTACGAGCATGGCGCAGGTGCCGCAGGAAGCGTGATGGCAAGAGTGGCGAAGCATGAGCGTGGGATCATGGTCGCGGCGGATGTCCTGCAAGGCGATGAGGAGCGTGGTGTTCTCGTCGACCGTGACGTCGAAGGTGTCGAAGCGCGAGCGTTCCTGGCCTTGTTTGTAGCGAAAGATTTTGAACGTAACAGTTTGTTCAGCCATAAGGGGTGGCTCCTCCCTTCCTATGCGTAGTAGGCCTCAAAAGGTAGCAGTTCCGTTTCTTTAGTGCGGCAAGGGACATCCAGCCCAAGCTTTTCGACGACGATGTTCGCCGTAGCTTCTGCCATGCCGCGCAAGGTTGTGGCCTTGCCGCCGGTAATGGTAACGAAGCCTTCGACGCCTTCGGGAGCGTGATCGAAGCATTTAAACGTTCGGCTCAGTTCGCGGCCACTGTCGGCATCGGCCTTGCGCGGGCCAATGAGGGGCCGGGCGGCCGACCAGGCGGCTCGGAAAGGTGCTTCTCGTACAAGGGGGATCATCTTTGACCCTTCGTCGTACATTCGCTGCACGTGGTCTTTGGGCAAGCCCAGATTGTCAGGATCGTCGACGATCCAGGAACTGGTGCCGACAACGGAGAGCCCACGTTGGGGCACAATAATGTCTCCGTCTCCCGACGGTGTCATGCGATTAATGACCATGTTGCACAGACGACCTCGTAGCGCAAGCATGACGCCGGGCGAGGGCCGAATGGGAACGTCGACGCCGGCCATATGCGCGATTTGGCCAGACCAGGGACCGGTCGCATTTATAATGATGTCGGCGCCGATCTCATACTGGCGGTTACTGACGTGATCGGTAACGCGGATGCCTTTGACTGTGTTTCCGCTCTTAAGCACGTCGAGCACTTCTGTAAATGGGCGTACTTCAGCTCCGTTCGCTTTAGCGGTGGCAAAGAATCGCAGCGGGAGGCGCATGGCATCCATGGTTGCGTCAGGGATACGGACTGCAAGGATGGTGTCCGGCGACAGATTCGGTTCTAGCCTGAGGGCTTCTTCTGGCGTCAGGCGCTGGGTGGGAATGCCGCACTCGGCGCAACCTTCCAGGAACGAGTGGCTGTACTCGACATCTTCATCGGTCACGGCGACGAAGAGGCCATCATTCTCTTCGAATGAACCTGGCGCGATGCGGCGCAGAATCTGATTCTCCTCGATGCATTCGATTGCCGACTCCTGATCCTTCACAGCATAGCGCGCGCCGCTGTGGAGGAGGCCGTGATGTCGCCCGGTCGTTCCAGATGTGACCTCTCCGCGCTCGACGAGTGTTACCTTGAGACCGCGGAGGGCCAGGTCGTGGGCGACGGCTGCTCCTGTGCCCCCTCCGCCTATGATTAGGGCGTGAAACTTCTCCATAATAAT